>DAOQGS010000238.1:0-5809 GCA_035338675.1 Cellvibrionaceae bacterium | reverse complement strand
GCGGCACTGCTCAGTTACGGGTATCTAAAAAAGCGGTAGTGCCCTTTAACCATTTCGGTTTTTGGGTGAGCGCGGTAGCTGCGGTCTTGGTTGCAGCTGTATTGGTTTACTTATCGCCCTTTCAGATAGAAGCAGTTCCTGAGTTTGAAAAATACGTCGCGCTAACTGAGCAAAAAACCGTAACTTTGACCGATCAATCGTCCATTGTATTGAGCCCTAACAGCCAGATCGAAGTTCAGTACTCCCAATCCGCTCGCGAACTTCATCTGCACAAAGGCCAAATATTTCTGAGTGTAACCAAGGATGCACAGAGGCCATTTAAGGTGCTGACTCACCAAGGTGCTGTGCGCGTGATGGGGACTCAATTTACGGTGCAGCAGTTGGCGGAGGATTTGAAAATTACAGTCGTCGAGGGCGTGGTGGGGTTGCTGACATCAGAGCGCGCGAAGTTAGATCAAACACCTTTCGTGGTGCTGCACAAGAATCAACAAATTTTATATTCAGATGCCTTAAAAGGGGCGCCGCCAACCGCTGTTGATGCTGCTAGAGAAACCAGCTGGTCTAAGGGCCGTATGATTTTTGATGGCGATGCTCTGGGTGAGGTAACGGTTGCCCTCAATGAACACCTGTCCCCGCAGATTCAAATTGCTAGCCCAGAACTTCGCAACAAGCGCATAGTGGGTGCTATATCTGTGAAGAATTCACGGGTGGCCGCTGCAAGTCTCGCAACCATTGTCGGCGCTGTAGTTGAGGAAACACCGAATCAAGATGCTCTACTGCTCAAATCAGTTTCAGATGAATCCTCAGAAAAATAAGTATGAAGTATTTATTGGTAGCATATCTAACCCTTTTCAGCTGGATGCTTGCATCCTGCGAAAGCGCCGATCGCGGCGGCGTGAAATTAACTCAGAAGCCGTCTCCGCCCAGCATTCAGCCGCCGCAAGTAACTAACAACGAACCCGTCTCCATTATTTCTGCCACTGCCAAGTGTTTGGCGGTATATGAACCTGATTTCCACAATGCCAGCGACGGATCTAAAGTGCAGACGGTCGATTGTGTTCCCGGCTCTATCTATCAAAACTGGCTCTTTACGCCGCAGCGAGAAATCCTCTCGGACAATGGCCAGTGTCTGGCGCCAGCGGGAAAACCGGAGGCTGGTACGTTGGTTGTGCTCAATCACTGCGACGGCTCCGTAGATCAGAAGTGGGTGTTAGACGTGCAGTCCATATCAATACGCCTTGGAAATATCAGCGATCTCTGCTTGGAAATGCCTAAGCTCACTATTCAATTCAATGGTAGCCAACTCGTGCTGGAGCCTTGTCACGGTGAAGATAACCAGCAGTGGGTGGCCCAGAAACTTCTTCACAAGCAGCTGATTAGTGCGTTGTATCCAGGGCTCTCGATCAGTCTTGAGCCGAGTGCGGCGAGTGGCCCGCCACGCCTGGCCGTAACACCTAGCGTTGTAGATTGGACCAGTGCAGCGTGGACTTTAGAGCCCATCGGGAATTTTTATAGAATCCGCAGCCAGTGGCGACCAGATCGTTTCCTACACCTTGAGCGGGGGTTTTTAGAGGCCGGCACCATAAGCCCCTATTGGGACAGTGCTATCTGGATGATTATTCGCAAAGACGACAGCCAAGGTGAGGCCTATCTCTTGCGCAACCTCAGGCTCAATAATATCTACATAGGACTGGATGCAGATCAGGTACTTAAGGCGGGCACCTTGTCAGAATTGGCTGACGGCAGCAGTCTTTGGCGAGTGATAGATGCCAATCAGGATTTTTAAATCACGCTACGCTTACTCCAAATGGATTCTGTTGCTTGCTTGTTTGGGGTCCGCGCGCATTGCGTTGTCGGACTCAGGCGCTAGCGAGGGACATTATTTCGACATTCCACAACTCCCCCTGCATCAGAGCGTATTGGAATTCGCGATTCAGGCCGATTGTGAAGTCATTGCTCAAGAGCAGGACTTAAGCCGATTGCAGGGCCGCAGTGTGCGCGGGTTCCATCCGCCTTTGCAGGCCCTCCAAGAGCTGCTGGCTGATGCCAATCTAACGGTGGAATTTTTCACTGCAGCCAAAGCGTACGTTATTCGCGCAGCTCCCGTGCCATCGACCTCACCAACCGCTGCCCAAGTGCATGTCATCGAAGAAATCCTTGTGACTGGGCAACGATATCCGGTGCGCTATCAAACCGTGGTCAACACCGAGGATCGCTATGGTGGAGCTATGTTCGATAGCACCCGTGCCCACAATATAGTGCCGGCCGCTGTGTTGGAGGACTCGGCTAGCGATAATTTGATGGAAGCGCTGAGGTACGTAAGCTCAGCGACGCCCGGTGACGGTTTCGCTGACAGCAACGACGATTATTTCATTCGCGGTTTTTCGCGGCAGAATACCTATATCAATGGGCTCCGGCTAAGCAACAGCACTGCCATACAGGTTGTGCCAGACACTGTAAAACGCTTGGATGTTTTGAAAGGTCCGTCAATGTTGTTCTACGGGCAGTCTAGTGCAGGTGGAGTAGTTGATATCACCCGCAAGCAGCCAGTGCCGGAAGATCGACTGCGTATGGATCTTACGCTCGGGGAGCCCTCGCGGCACAAGCTGTTCGTCGAGGCTAACAAAGGCCAGCTGCTTGGCAATATGGATTTTCTGTTGATGGGGATGGACGATAAGGACCAAGAAAGTGCAGATGGCCAGGAGCGTCATCGTCAAATGGTTAATCTAAGTGGACAAGGCAGTTTGGAGAATCAGCTAGTTTATAGCGCAGGCTATGAATATCAGTTTTTGAATAAGGCAAGCGCACTAGATTTGCCTGTTTTTTCCGATTCCAATCAGTTTTTGCCCTATCGGGGCCGCGATTTTCTCAATCAGGCAGATAATGACTTTTCAGCCTCAGCTGAATTATTTGATGGTTCACTGAGTTATACGCTGATGCCTGAATGGCTAATCCAGGGAAATATGCTCTGGCAGCGGGAATATCGCGATGGAGTACGAACAGGAGATAATTTTCTCACCAATTCCCACATCTTCCTCGATCCAAATTCTGCCCTACCTAGAGTAGGCATTGCCGCGATTATGGGGCAGGTGGCAGCGCCTATTGCTCAGTTGGGCCCTAATTACACGTTTGGTTTAGTGGAGAGTATTTACGATCAACACGAAACTGAACATGCGTTCACAACAAGCTTGGCACTTAACGGGCAGCTCCAAACGGGGGCGGTTGAGCACAAGCTAATTGTCGGGGCCGATATTTATAATCAGTCATTACATCAGGAGTTTGCGATAGAAAAGAGGATGTTTGCTCCAAGACCTGTTTTTAGCGCGGCCATCCTGCAAACACCGCAACAGACATTAATCGATATGATGCTGCGAGAGCCGCCTGCGAGCCGGGGTATTAATTTGCAAGCCTTGGAGGTTGCACGCACTGACTGGGGTAGCTATTTTCAGATCCGATCGAGTTGGACAACGGATTGGAGCACAAGCATCGGTTGGCGTTATTCGCATTTTAGTGAGACGCGGCGGGAAATCGACGGCGGCAGCCCGGATCTGGAAGGCAGTTATGATGATTGGTTGCTGCAGGTTGGCACCAGCTGGCTAATATCCGACACACTTTCTTTTTACAGTAATTATTCGGAAACACTGAACTTAAATTATCTGGTTGATGATTCCAACCATTTTGTAGAGCAGCCTGAACGGTCACAACAACAAGAATTGGGATTTAGGTGGCAGGCGCCAGATGGGCAATTGCTCAGCACGCTTTCACTATTTGACATTACAAGCTCGGGAATCAACTCTGTAAAATTTGATGCTGGTTATCGAAGGTTACAGCCACCACAACAACACAAGGTTCAAGGGATAGAGCTTGATTTAACCTGGCGGATGAATGAGCAGGTTGAGTGGATCACCAGTGTCGGTTTGATGCGCAATGAAGTTAATAAACAAAATGCATCATCGGGATATCCCAGCATGGTCGCTGATAACACTCTGGGAATTCTCGGCCGAATCAGCCTTACTGAAAGCTGGGCCTACTATGCCGGCTTTAATTACGTTAGTGATAGATCCATCGGCGAATTAGGCAGTGCAAAGCTCGGTGAATATACACTCGTCGATATGTCGCTTGAGAAAACTCTGAAATCCACTGCACATGAATGGCGGATTCGCGTGATAGGAAAAAACCTTCTGGACGAATATCACCCGTCGGTTGCCATACCCGGTGTTCGCGTCAATCCCACTTCTGGCCGACAGGCGCTTGTGAAATTCACCTATGAATTTCAAAAATAATTGCGCTTCATTAAAACGACTAGGGGCTATTCAAAAGTGCGCCCCTAGTCGCAACTCCTGTAAGTAAATCTCCCGTAATTAACTATTCATCCTTGCTACAAGTCTCCCAATTAATTGCAGATATACCACTTAAATTTATCTGCAGTTGTCCCATCATATGTCCCCGTTCGGAGAATATTCGCTGAATCAACATAGAGTGTTTGCCCGCTGCGATTTTCTAATCGAAAGTGATTGGTCATATCGCGCAAGTACCACATTGTATCGTCAGTGATTGCTTGATCTTTTAGAACAGGTTGAGAACTCGTTACACCCAAAAATTTATTTTTTAAGTTGTTGCGAATTACGTAGTAGGCCTGTCCGGCAACCTTTTCAAATCTCCAGTTAACGCCCTGAAAGCCCCATACATCTGGAGTGCCGCCCACAGCAGAGATTTGTGGCGTAGTTGTATAAGACGGGTCATTTACATCATTACTATTGCCAGTATGCATGGTCCATCCTTTGCTGGCCACGCTGTCGATGCGGAAGCTCTGTCCTTGGGCGATGGTTGTATCGGTAGGGTTACATGTCCCTGGAAACTGATCGTCATAAAGAGCAAGTGTCCGTTTAATCTCGAATCGTTTGCTAGGCGGTATGTCACTGTTCCAAATGTAAGCATAAGCGATTTTGCCTGCGCTATTATTTTCAATTACTGCGCCAGAGCGAGTACCGTCCATTGCGCCGCCGCCATTCGGGCCTAAAAACACATTATTATCCTTGTAAGAAAAATCTTTATTGCCTAAATCGTTATCGTAAAAGAATTTTGTTAACCCTTCTGCCGATGCACTTAGCGCGCGATATTCTTCAAGCTCAAACCAGCGTGAACGAGTTTCCTTGCCGAATAATCCATATCCCGTCTCACGCTCATTGACACCCAGTTTTCTGCCTTCCATGCGCTCGTAGGCTACAGCAAAGTCTGTTGCATTAAGCTTGGTTTTAAGGAAGTCAGCAATCGTCATTCCTGAAACCCGCTCAACAATGTAGCGTAAAACCGCGTGCCCGCCACTACTGTAATGACTGCCGGGATTATCTTGTCCGGGCGTCGCAATTGTCGGCTGACTTATCCAGTACCCAATCAGCTGTTTGGCAGTAACTTGCGAGGCAGGAATCCCATACTGGTATGCAAGCAAGTCTTCCCAGGCCTGTTCGTCACGACCATTATCATTAATACCGCTAATATGATCATGAAGATGCGCAACCGTTATTTTCTCGACATTTGTCCCTAGCACGCCGCCAACGGGAGTAATATCACTTAAAATTCCCCCTGGCCCAAATACTTTTGTATTAGGGGTAATGGGATAAGGACCTGTGTAGGCAGGATTTTTGGTAAGCGATGTGCCCAGCTCTATTACCTTGCGAATGGCCGCGCGGGTTGGTGACTTATCGACACTGGCTAAGCGAAGAATGGGTTCCTTTGGCATATTTTCATTCAACGTCCGGTCTCTGTAACCTATAGCCAAGGACTCAACAAGCGCGCCGTTTTGCCGAAC
>DAOQGS010000237.1:0-5826 GCA_035338675.1 Cellvibrionaceae bacterium | reverse complement strand
GCCAGCTGCCGCCGCCAAGCCCTGCTGGGTTATTTTGGCGATGAATTAAAAGAGCCCTGCGGCAATTGCGATAATTGTTTAGCGCCGCCTTTAAGTTGGGATGCCACCGAGCCTGCGCAAAAGGTGCTTTCCACCATTTACCGCAGCGGCCAGCGTTTTGGCTCTCAACACATTATTGATATTGTGCGCGGCGAAGCCACAGAAAAAATTAAACAATATCAACACCAGGAATTATCCACCTTCGGCATTGGCAAAAACCTTAGCGAAACCCAGTGGCGCTCGGTACTGCGGCAATTAACGGCGCGAGGTTTTATCGATGTGGACACAGAAGGTTTTGGCAGCCTGCGCCTAAACGACAGCTGTCGGCCTATTTTGCGCGGTGAAAGTACTTTATTGCTGCGACAGGAATTACCCAGCGCCAAAACGGAGAAATCCGGTACAGGCAAATCCAAGGGCGAAGAAGTGCCCAGCCATTTATTGCCCTTTTGGTACGCCCTGCGCGCCTGCCGCAAACGCCTGGCCGACAGCGCAGGCGTGCCGCCTTATGTAGTATTCCACGATAGTACGCTAAAAGAAGTGATGCGCAAAAAACCGCAGAATTTGCGGCAACTGGGGTTGGTGAGTGGTGTGGGGGATAATAAATTAAAAAAATACGGCGAGGAGTTTCTTGCGGTGGTGAAGGAATTCACTTAAGCCTGATGTATATTTATTTCTCTCACTCCCACGCAGAGCCTGGGAGTGAGAGATAAAAAAGCCGAGAATAGTCTCGGCTTTTTTATGGGACAGGGTTTAACTAAACTCCTTTAGGGTGAGAGCACTTCCCAGCGAATATTATTTACTTGCAGATGTACACCTGGCTGACTTGAGCCTGTTAGCGTAAGCATAAAGCTATCCGTTACCCGCGTTAAATCTACACCATTATCCGCCAGTGTTTTAACCGGAATTCTATAGGTAATCCAACTGCCTGCCTCCGGGTGGCCAATGGTAAAACTCGGCACATTGCGGCAGCGGCCACCGCAGTTAACGGTGAAGCTTAAGGCACTTGTATTGCCTGAATAATTGAGCACGCGCAGATCAAATACCACATTGCCATAATAAAAGTCCGTAAGGTTTTGGCGCTGGTAGAATTCACCACTGGCAAACAGAAAAAGGCCCATATTGCTGATGTTAGTCACCAGGTCAATCACCGTTGAGCTGCCATCAACAACCTGATTAAAACTAGCCCCTAACCCATCCGCCGTGTTGGCAATATAAACGCGGCTACCGGCCGCAACTGCATTTTGAAAATAGTAGAGTGTTTTATTTTCAGCAGGCTTAACAGGTGAGGTTACACTGGGCGCCACATAGTTTTTAAGCAGACGAATATTATCCAGCTGCACTACATATTGGCCCCGCTGGTTGCCCCAGCCCGGCTTGATGATAATTAAATTATTGACCTTTTTAATATCCAAGCCGGTTTCGATCATGCGTTTTATGGGCAGCGTATGGGTTTGCCATTGCCCGTTATTCGCTCCATCCGGCACCCAAAATTCCTCAGAGGTACAGGGGTATATACATTCCATTTTTACATCAAAGTTATCGGTAATCTGGCCATTGCGGATAACGCGCATATCAAAACTGATGGCGCCATCGGCATAGGCGCTTAAATCCGCCGTGGTATTTTCAGCATTACCAACCGCCAGGCCAAACCAGCCATTGTCATTAACTGCATCGCTTGGGTCGTTGGCGTTGTAGGTCACTTCAACAACTGTACCGTGGGCGGAATCTTGGCTATTAACCAACTGCCATTGCACATGGGCATCCGCTGCACTTTGGTAGTGATAAACACCCGTGCCACTCGCCTTCCATTCAAAATCCGCTAAAACGCCGTGGCCGGGTTCTGCTCGATCTTTAAATAAATCGCAAATATCCGCCGTACAATTAAATGCCACAGGCTGCCCGCTCGAAGAACTTGAGCTGCTTGAACTGCTGCTACCGCTTGCGGTGTATTCCCAGCGCACATTATTCACCTGCACATGCAAGCCAGCTTTACTCTGACCGAACAATTGCAAATTAAAGGCACTGTGGATACGGGATAATTCCAATCCATTGGCCACCAGGTTTTTTACAGGAATGCGTAGGGTATGCCAAATTCCTTCAGCCGGATGCCCCAAATTAACATTTGGCAGGTTGCGGCAGCGGCCACCGCAATTGGCTACAAACTCAAAATTGCCAGTTGCGCCTGCATAATCAACAATTTTTAAATCAAAAACCACATCGCCGTAGTAATAATCAGCCAAATCGTATTGCGCACCCGTATTCAAATAGGAGACCAAATAAATAGGGAAGTTTTCCACCAAAGTGGTCACATCCATTACCTTATTTGTGCCGTCAATTACTTCGCTATAACGAGCGGACAAACCATCTAGGGAATTACCGATCGTAAAATAGCTATCTGCACTGGCGCCATTTTGATAATAACTGCGACTGATGCTGGTAGTTGGCGCTGCAGGTGGCACAAACGGCACAGGGGTAAACTGTTTATTCAAACGAATATTATCCAGCTGCACCACATATTGGCCGCGCTGGTTGCCCCACCAGGGTTTTAAGATAAACAGATTATTGACACGCTTAATATCCAGCCCGGTTTCAATCATGCGGGCAATGGGTAGCGTATAGGTTTTCCACTCATTAAGACCGGCAGGATCAGCCACCCAAAATTCTTCGGAGGTGCAGGGGTAAATACACTCCATTTTAAAATCTAGGTTATCCGCCACTTGGCCATTTTTGATAATGCGCAGATCAAAACTGACGGAACCGGCGGCAAATGCGCTTAAATCCATAGTGGCTGCTTCAGTGGTACCGGCCGCCAGGCCAAACCAACCATTGTCATTTACCAACTCGTTGGGGTCATTGGCGTTAAAGGTCACTTCAATGACATTTTTGTGAGCCGCATCCTGCAGATTAACCATGCTCCACTGTACGTGGGAATTTTTATTGCTCTCGTACTGATAACCACCAGTATTGGTCGCTAACCACTCAAAAGCCGCCAACACACCACGGCCCGATACCAGCTGATCGGTAAAAATATCACAGCTGTTTTGTGCGCAATTAAATGCAATAGCACCCGAGCTTGAGGACGAGCTACTGCTTGAGGATGAACTTGAGCTGCTAGATGAGGAGCTACTTGATGATGACGAGCTGGATGAAGAGCTACTGGAAGACGAGGTTTTGCCTGACGAGGATGAACTGCTGGATGATGACTGAGGCGCTTTACCTGCGCCGCCTCCACAACCGTATAGGGCCAACAAAAGCGCCCCGACAAAGGCACATCTCAATCGCTGCATAAAAGCTCCTGGTAGAAATAGTAGGGTAATTTGGCGCGTTGCGGCCCTGCCGCAGCGCCGGGGCGCGCAGTGTAATGGAAAATTCCACCGGCCACGATGCCCCGGCTGCGAGAATACCCAACCGTGCCCCCGGTTACACGAGCAACAATTGCTGGTTGTGCACTATTTCTTACTCCGTATTCTGTAATATTTAATAAAACACTCCTGGCAATATTCTATCTTTGCAGATTTTTGGCGAAATCTAGCAGCCGGTTAAAAACGCTTTTTACCTGGGAGCATTTAATTAATTGCGGTTGCACACTCAGAGCGCAGCTGCTTCGCCGCTGCTACCATGGTCTGCAATGCTGCCAGTGTCTCCGGCCAGCCGCGGGTTTTTAAACCGCAGTCAGGGTTTACCCACAGGCGCTCGGCAGGGATAGTTTCCAAAGCCTTACGCAATAAATTTTCCATATGGGTTTGACTTGGCAAATTGGGGCTGTGGATATCGTACACACCTGGGCCTATGGCGTTGGGGTAGGCGAATTCACTAAATGCGCTTAATAATTCCATATCCGAGCGGGAGGTTTCAATGGTGATGACATCGGCATCCAACGCAGCTATGGCCGGTAAAATATCGTTAAATTCGGCGTAACACATATGGGTGTGAATTTGTGTATCGTTTGTCACGGCGCTTACGCATAATTTAAAGGCCTGCACGGCCCAATTTAAATACTCATCCCAATGGGCTTTGCGCAGCGGTAATCCCTCCCGCAGGGCGGGTTCATCCACCTGAATAATATTAATTCCTGCACGCTCGAGGTCTTGCACTTCTGCTCGCAATGCTAGGGCTAATTGCAGTGCGGTTTGCGCGCGGGGTTGGTCATCGCGCACAAACGACCACTGCAACAAGGTAATCGGCCCGGTTAACATTCCCTTCATAGGTTTGTGTGTGTTGCTAGCGGCAAACTCACTCCAATACACCGTCATGGGCGACCTGCGTTCTATATCGCCGTAAATAATGGGCGGTTTTACACAGCGGCTACCGTAACTTTGCACCCAGCCATATTCGCTAAAACACACGCCTTGCAAAAATTCGGCGAAATATTCCACCATGTCATTGCGCTCTGCCTCCCCGTGCACCAGCACATCCATTCCCAATTCCTCCTGAACCTGAATGGCTTTAATGATGTGCTCGGCAATACAGGCATTGTATTGCTCGGTATTTATAGCCCCAGTTTTAAATGCTTTGCGCGCTGCACGAATTTCTTGAGTCTGCGGAAACGAGCCGATGCTGGTGGTTGGAAATAACGGCAATTGCAGCTTTTGTTGCTGAAGATTGGCACGCAGGGCAAATGGCGCAGGCCTATCAACACCCTGCTGCACACTTTCGCTCACGGCCTGTTTGATATGCGGTTTATGAACGCTTGCGGATTGCCCCCGCCGATCAAGGGCATGTTTATTTTCAGCAAGCGCCGCCGCCACCGCATCGCGCCCCTGGTTAAGGGCGATCTTCACAATATTTAGTTCTTCTAATTTTTGCGCAGCAAAACTCAACCAAGTTTTAATCTCAGCTGGCAATTGCTGCTCGCAATTTAGATCAACAGGAACATGTAACAACGAGCAAGAAGGTGCCAGCCACAGACGCTCATTTAAACGCGCAGCTACAGGTTCTAACCAATTTAATAATTGCGTTAAGTCACTGCACCAAATATTGCGGCCATCAATTACCCCCAGCGAGAGAATTTTATGGCCGGGCAATAAATCAAGCGCCGCGGTTAAATCCTCTTTGCCGCGCAGCATATCCAAATGCACACCCGCCACGGGCAGCGCCAAAGCCGTGCGCAAATTGCGCTGCAGCGGGCCGAAATATACCGTTACAAGGCTTTTTATACCCGCCGTTTGTAGGCGATGGTAGGCCTGCTCAAAGGCATTTAACCAGGCATCGGGCAAATCCAGCGCGAGTATAGGCTCGTCAATCTGCACCCAATTAAAACCCTGCGCCGCAAACTCGCCCAATAAATCGCGGTAAACCGGAATTAACCGCTCAAGCAAATGAAGTTTCTCACTGCCATCTTTAGTTTTACCCAGCCACAAATAACTCAATGGCCCCAGAATCACCGGTTTACTCGCATGAGCCTGGTTTTTAACCGCCGCAAAATGTTGCCGCCAAAAATCCAATTGCAACGAAAACTGCGTGTGCGCAGTAAATTCAGGCACTATATAGTGGTAATTGGTATCAAACCACTTGGTCATTTCCCCTGCAATACAGCCGTCGCCGCAGGCACCTCGGCCCCGCGCTGCGCGAAAATAATTGTCGATTGAATTACCCTGGCCGCTGCGGGCGGGCAAATTACCCAGCCAAAAGCTCGTATCCAACACGTGGTCATAAAAGGAGAAATCCCCTACAGGGAGATAATTCAGGCCACTGGCCAATTGGTGTTGGAAATTTTGTTGCTGGATGGCCTCTGTGCGCGCTAAATAATTCAACTCAGTAAGTTCACCGCGCCAGTAGGATTCATTG
>DAOQGS010000236.1:3921-5828 GCA_035338675.1 Cellvibrionaceae bacterium | reverse complement strand
CTTCAGCCAGGGCATCGGCCGCATCCCACTTCTCCGGTTTATCGGTGGGCGGCACCAGAATCGCCACCGAGGCACAGCCGACCAGGACACAGGCCCGCGCTGCGCTCTCCGCATAATCCCATCCAGGTGCATCGCGATCCGGCCAGATCAACACATGCTTGCCCTTAAGCGGCCGCCAATCGGTTTTATCCACCGGAGCATGGGCGCCATTCATGGCTGTGGTGGCGACCAGGCCCGCACGGATCAGCGCCTCCGCACACTTCTCGCCTTCCACCAGAATCACATGCTTAGCGCTACTCAGGGCGGGTTGGTTGTACAGCGGACGCGGGTCCGGTGTACGCCACAGACGCGCGCGTACATCCCAGGGCCTAAATTCCTTACCGTCCGGGGGATCATAGCGGTAGACACAGGCGATCAACTCGCCCTGGGCGGTTTGATAGTCCCATTTGGCGGTATAGGGGCCGAGTTCATCCAACACGGGTACACGGACTTTAGGGCGGGGCGTGGAATGCGCTAAGGGCAGGCCCAATGGGCCAGAGCTCAAGGCCGCAGAGGTAGCGGTGGCGGGCGATACAGTCGATGGGATCAGTGCTGAACGCCCTGGCAGATCGCTGACAGGCGTGTGCGCCACAAGCCCCAGCCATTGGCGAATCTCGGCCACCAGCTCAGGAAAATGCGCACGGGCGGACAGGCCTCGAACGGCGGCCCAGAGGTCAAATAGATCACCGCCTTCACCGGTGGCAAAGTCCTGCCAGAGGCCGCGTTTGGGTCCGGCCAGCTCTACTACCAGGCTTTTACCGGCGTTGCCGTCGAGATCGCCAACGTAATACTTTTCACCGCGTGCGCGGCCCTGGGGCAACAGGTACCCCAGGATATCGTCCAGACGATCCACCAGCGCACCGCGCAGAGCATCCGTATCCTCAGCAGTGAAGCGGTCTGTGCTGTCCCCGGAGGGCGCATCATTAAAATCCGTCCACGACGGCTGTTCGTCTGAGGGGGTGTACTCACTCATGCGCGCACTCCTCGACTCACAGGAGGGGAATCAAGCCGTTTTTGGGGATGCTCGTAGAGCAGACGTTCTTGCACTAAGGCCGCTTCGTATTGGCTCAACATGGAATCCCGGTAGGCCACCACGAGGGTATCGACCAGCGCCAGAACCTCGTCCTGGCTATAGTCCGCCAGGGGGCGGTTGAGCCCTGCGGCGTCCAGATACTGCCCGAGGGGATTTAGGCAGGCCTTCAAGGCCGTGGTGTTCATGACCACTGGATCGAGCATGGTAGGCTCCCCAAAACGAAGGGTGATAAACACCTCCAGGCAACGACGCGAGCAAAACAGCCAACGCTTGCGAATCGGCGTCATGGGACGGCGCGGTTCCATCCAGCCAAACCCATTCGAAGGTCCATAGCAAAGGGCACAGGTCATAGAACCTCCCCGGCAACGGAAGCGACGGTGTTGACCAGGCGCACTAGGGTGGCGGCGTTGTACTGAAACTGCAGCCGGGCCGACGCCTGATAGCGGGTCATGGGTGTGTCGGTCTGCAGCAGGGGCGACAGCCGCGTAAGTTGCTTAGGCGATGCGGGACGCGCCATCCAATGCTCGATAATCCCGAGGTCGGTGGGTGCGACCTGCTGGAACCAGAGCTCGGCAACGGCCAGACAATTTTGACGGTCGCCGAGGGCGAGCCGCTGGATGGGATGACGATCATCACCGCGCACCGCATGCCAGCGGCCGCGCATCATCAACACACAGATCCAGGCGTGCAGGCCGGTTGCCATGAGTACATCTTGAGTGCCAAATACATCGCACCAAGGGATGCTGGGAGGCTTAAGCGTCATGGCGTGTCTCCTCCGCCCTGCGCCCAACTGGGGCGACCTTGGCTGGATTGTGAGCGGCCACTAGCCGCTGCA
>DAOQGS010000236.1:0-3821 GCA_035338675.1 Cellvibrionaceae bacterium | reverse complement strand
GCATCCACCCGTGCGGCGTACTCCGCATGGTCCGGTGTAATGGCGGTTTTGATGACGTTGTCGAATTCGCCGTTTTTATTCCTTTCCCAGTCGACCCGGCCGATAAACACTATGCCGTCAAGCTCCGCAAAACTGGCAATGCGCCGCGCCTCCTGGGCGGCCGGACTGGTGTCGCTGGGCCAAATACCGCGCGCCGAATTGAGCAGGGCTTTGATAAAGGTGCGGCCCTTGTTACTCCACTCGGGACCTTTGGGGCTATACAGGCCGATGCGCGACCAGAGCTTGCGGCGGGCAAATTCACCGTCCAACACCACAAACTCGCAGGTCAAATACACCGCCCCGGTACTCCCCAGGGTGGCATAACCGCCGGTCCAGCCCTGGCTCGGTTCATCAAATCCACCGGGCTTAAAGGTCATGCGCACCGGTACCAGTGTGCCTCGGGGGATCAAATCAAAGGTACTTTGCTCTTCAGCGGAATTAAAATCGAAAAAGGTCATGACTCAACCCTCTCGGCTTGCGCTGGCGGCGTCACGCATCAGGGCCAACCGATAGGTGGGCGTCCCGGCTAATCGCGTGCGGGCGAGCGTAAAGGCACTTTTGAGGGCATCGGGCCAGGCGTTGAAGGTCGCCTCGGGGATGTCATAGCGCAGTTCCATGTACTCAGCAGGATCGTCGCCGTTGGCTCGAATGCGCCGCGCGATCTCCGCCAAACGGGATTGGTCCCACACAATCTGACTCGGCAGATCGGCGCTGACGCGCACAGCCCCATCATCAAAATGCACCACCCCTGTGTTTTTGCCCTGACTGGCCCGCAACTGCTGGGCATGCTCGCCATAGCGCAGGTTGACGGCGGTATCCAGGTGGTGGGTGATCGCCTCGGCAAAGGCCAGGCACTCGGCAGCGGCCTGTTTGAGTTCCGCCAAGCGATCAGGGGCTAGGTGGGCGAGGTCCTGGGCGGCAAGGCCTAGAGCTTGATCCAAGGGGAGGCTCATCGCACACCTCCGGTCGCACTTTCCGAGGTGCTCTTGCGCAGACAATCGGCCTCGTAGGCTTGAATATCCTCCAAGCGGTACAACACACGCCCCTGTATTTTAAGAAAAACAGGGCCGATGCCGTCGGTTCGCCAGCGTTCCAGGGTGGACTCACTGACGCCCCAGCGCTCGGCCAGTTGGGCTTGATTCAGATGTTTAATACTCACGTCGTGCTCCTATGGGTTATTGAGGATGCGTGAGCGCAGTGTCCAAAGAGCGATGGCGGGGCGTCTGCCCTGCGAATGGGTGGGGGGAGGGGAGGGAAGAAAAGGGCTGAAACGAAGGGATGAGCAACCACACCAACGCACGCTGGAAGGCGCATGGCGTTAGTTGTTACCAGTAAGGCACACATGGCCTTGGGTAGTGACGAGTGAGACTAAGGGAGCGGGCAGGGGCAGGGGTAGGGGCAGGGTAAGAAAGTGGATAGGACGTGAGAGCGGCCTATTGCGTCAGTCCAATTTGAACCCGTACAGGCCTTTTGCAGAAGTGGTGATGTAGTCCTTCCAAAGTAGATTGCCCCGAAAAATATCGCTGATCCGACGGCTGTGGCCCTGCTGCTGTGCGCCGTACACATAGGCCAAAATCTCATGGCTGGGAACCCAGGCGCGGTCCTTGTGCAGTTGGTCGACCAGGTACCGTACCACCGCTTGTTGGCGGGCACCTTTGATGCTCCAGGGCGCGATGGACTTGGTCGTGATCACTAGGGTGTTGCTGTAGGAATCAAAGCGTACCGGTCCGGACTGATCGGTTGCGGGCAGCGCAGCGCCGCCCACCACGCGATGCAGTAAATCTCCATCGATGCCGCACCCATTTCCACGCGGACATATCACCTGCCCTAACGCTAAAAAATGATACTGGCGCGGAGGTGGAATCACCTCCGGCAGGCCTGCGCCACAGGTCAACACTAACCCTTTATCCGGTAGCTGTTTATTTTTTAGGTAGCGAAAAATCTGCGCGGTGTTTATGGATAAATGTCGCGCGCACCAGAGATCAATCCACACCGCCTGAATGCGGATTTTGCCTAAACGCCAAAGCACATCTGCAATAGCGGGTGATTGAATCCCGCTCCGTAAGGCGATAGGGACTTCACAAACATCCGCCAGAGAGTGCATTAATCGATCTTCGGGCACGGCGAGAATAGCCAGGTCATCCTCACACACCGGCATTTTGCGAAAGGACGTTTCAGATCGACACACATAATGGTTGGCATCGGCATCAAAGCGGACATCCGCAAGCACCCGCTCCCCATTTAGATTCACCGGATAAACACTGGCATAACCGATAGATACGAGCCAATGGGCGCGCTCCTGTGGTGTCAGGCAGGCGTGCGCCAGCGCCCAGCGGGGCACCCCTAATAAGCGCTGTCCCTGCTCATTTAAGAATACCGATGAATATTCAAATAAACGGGTTAATTCAAGCAGCGACGTAACCGTGAGCGGAGGATACACGTTCTTTTCTGTCCTTAATTAAGCGCCATTTATGCAGCAACCGGTCGCAGAGGACGCGATCCTGATCGTGTTTGGATTTTATCGTGCACTCATTGTCACCGCGCAAAATAATGGAAATCACGCGCCCGCGCTCCCGCTCCGTGCGCTTTAACCGCACGGCTAATTTGGCGTAATTTAACGGGTATTGACTGAAGTCGAAGATGGGACTGATTAAGGCTTTCGATGCGGTAAATATATCGTCGGAATCCTGATAATTTATTTTGATTAAAAACGTGCGATTAGCAAAATCCGAATACCCGAGTTCGATCACTTTCATGTGTGCGATGGGTTCTTCAGACACGTCAAACACGGTGGGCGTTGATAAGCGCTGAAAATCATAGTGCTTTAAGGCTAAACATGCCCCTTCAGACTCCTCTGATGTGGAGTGTGTGGAGTGTGTGGAGTGTGTGGATGCTGCTTCGGCTGTCGGCAATAAAACGCGCAGCACCAAATGCGCTAAATACTCGCGATTGACACTCGATTGAGTGGCTACTTCCAGGTGGCCATTGGCCGGTTCATAGGTGATGTGCGACATCTCCGCGCGCATGATGCGTCGAGAAACCAGCCTGCCGTTGTGCACACAATTTACCAAGATTGGCAGTTTATTGTGGTAAATACGGATGTGAATAATATCTACCACCGCGTTTTCGGCTGGGTCCAAGCGCAGACGCTTAAAAATATGGATAGCGACGGCGGTGGCCGGGCAGTCTAAATGCTGGGCCAGCTCCTCCTGCAGTCGGGCTCGCGCTTCACGATTATCCAGCACAGGCAAATGTTTGGGGGCTGTGAAGCCTGCATAACAGGTGAGATTGTTGCGCACAATATCGGCCTGCCGCGTCTGCAGGGCATCGTTAAACACGGAGCGCTCATGAGTGTACAACCAGAGCGCCCGCTGATATTGATCCGGTAGCGCCGTTAACTGCCAATAGCGGGCTTTATCACCCAGATCGCGTGCAAAGCCCTCAAGCACCTGTTGTCCGACTTCATCGGATAACAACAGAATCGATTCCGCCTGCTCGTTCATCTGTTGGCGGCGGCCAACATCAATCTGGCTTAAGGCTGCGGAAAATGCTTCGCGCTGTACTTTATAGGGTGTTTGATCATCGAAAAGCGGAAGGCAATAATTAAATTCTGCCTGCACAAAAGCGCGAAATTGGGGAGGCGGTAAATAGCCTAAAAGTGTATTTAAATACTCTGCATCGTTCATGGTGATCTCACTAAAACCTATCCCTGCGAAAGAACGACCTCCTCTACCTCCATAGAGCAACCTGCCAGACTCCTTCGCGTGCTAACTGATTGAAAT
>DAOQGS010000235.1:0-5863 GCA_035338675.1 Cellvibrionaceae bacterium | reverse complement strand
GGGCTTCGCCCCAAACCCCATTCCTCACCGCCGGAAGGGCTCGGGGGTTGATGGCTCAACCCCCGCACCAGCGTACAATTTAAATTCATTCTATCAAGGGCAAGGCGCTACGCGCTGGCTGCGCCACCCGTGACAGAATAAATTTAAATTGACCTTTCTATACAGCAGCCCTGAACTCATAAGGCTTTTGATTTTTCAATACGCCAAAACAAATGTGCACCAACTTGCGCATAGCAGCGCCAATCGCCTGCATTTTATTTTTGCCTTTTTCGAGCAGTCGTTTGGTGTGCTGCTCAATGCTTGGGTTGTGTCTCATCGCCGTTACAGCGGGCAGATATAATTTTGCTCTAATTCTAGAGTTACCCTTCTTACTTAACGCTGCGCGTCCCTTAAATACTCCTGATTCCTGTATTTTTGGAATGAGCCCTACGTATGCGGCGCAATCACCTGCCGTTTTAAAGTCCTTTCCTCGAATAACGAACAACATTAGGCGCGATACAACCCGTCCAACTGAGGGGATGCTCTGTAGTAATTCTTGATCCCTTTTTAAATCTGGGTGACGGTCAATATGGTCATCAATTTCTTGGTCTAGCTTTTTACGCTCAGATTCTAAGTGCTGAATCATGGTGTTGAGTGACTCAATTACCAATTCCGAGGCCGCGCTAAACTCGGCCTTTTCCATACGGTTTTGTTCGCGCTGAAGATCCGATTCTATGGCCTCAAGGCGGGCAATTAATGCCTTTAATTCGCGCACAGCTTTAGGCTCTGGCTGCCACAGTGCTGGTTTCATCAGTGCCCCGTAACGGGCGAGAATTATGCTGTCGATTTTATCGGTTTTATGTTGAGCGCCGAGGCTTTTGGCGAAGTTTTTTACTTGCGCGGGATTACACACCGAGACGGATATGCCTTGTTCGAAGAGCCAATGCGATAAGGGCTCATGATAAATCCCTGTGGCTTCTAGGCTGCAATGGCAGTTGTTTAAAGGCTGTTTGGTATTCTCACTCAACCAGGAACTCAGTTGAGCAAATCCACTTGGGGTATTTTTGAATACCTTGGTTTTTACTTTTAATGTATGGATATCGCGTAGCCATGCGACATCAATTTTATCTTTGCTTACATCAATACCAATGATACAGTTCATTCAATAATTACCCTTGTCTATGCAGCATCACGGGCAAACCCGGCGCTAAGATACCATCCAATTTATTTTGAAAGAAAAGCCGGGGGCGTAATCTACAAAACAAGCTCCTAAGCTTGAGGGTGGGCCCACGCTCAACCCAGCTTTGGCCTTATGGGAGGCTACCCCTTCTTACTGGAGAGATACAAGGTTGGGCAGCAATGCCCAACATTTCGCAACCAAAGCCTGCACAGATTTATTTTGTGCAACCCGAGTTTAAATTATTTTATTCGAAGAGCGGGGTGTGTTGGGCATTACTGCCCAACCTACGGCCTGGCCTGATGGATGGCTTGTTAAATTCCTCTACATAATTCGCATTTAATCACCTGAAGCCGTTATTAACAGAACTCAAGATTGAAAATTGGGGTCAGGTCTTGCGTTTTGCCTTTATTCTCGCACCATGCACCGCGCTGAAACGCACACGTACACTAACACCAAAAAGATTCCGGCAGGCGATTTTTAGGGGCAATTAGCAGGCTTGGGTTGTTTGCTGCAAAATTCTCTACGCCTGGCGGTATATTCTGCAAAATGTGTATGCATCTGCCTTTCGGCTGCCTGCACCGTCATGGCCGTAAATATGCCCATAATTTTTGCGCAACCTGCTGAAGGGTTGGCTTTAACGTTTTTGAGCATATCCTCACCTTGTAAATCCTGCAGAGCCATAAATGTGGGCATTTCTTTCTCATCTGGCGCCAGGTTCAGGCCTTCTTGGGGGCCAATTTTTTGCAGCGCAATGGCCGTTCCCTGGCGGTAATTATTAATGTAGTTGGCAAATGCTGGCTTAAACGATGCCGATTGTTGCGCGCAATAGTCGGCGGACTTGGCGAAATTACGTGTTTGGATTTCCACCAAAAATTCCAACCCTTTTTGGTTTACAGCGGAAGTTTGAATTTGTTGCGGTTGGCTTGGTTGTTGGCTGCAGGCAGATAGAGCCATGAGCGCCATGATGGCAAACAGTTTTTGGGACATAATGGGTCCATGGGTAAGGGGCGTGATTACATATTATAGGCTAGCGTGCGATATGTTGCCTTCAATCCAAAATCGTGGATTGTCCCTTCGCTCCGAATCCACCCTACGTATATCCCAAAAATCCAAGCTGCGCGTTTAAATATCCCATATCCACTTTGCGCCTGCTCGAAGATTAAATTGTAAATATAGAGAAAGTTGCCCCCAAGGCTGAATCCACGCTAAGGTTTGCAGCGTCTTATACGGGATGCCCCACTCACATTGCGGACACTACAATGCTGCCACAACAACCCCTCGCCCGGCTCTGCGGGTTTACCTACTTAATTCTTATCTGAGCGGAATATTCGGCCTGGTATACGTGCCTTCCACCCTAATAGACTGGACTAATCCCGCTGTTACTGTGGCAAATATTAAAGGCGCTGAGCGCCTATTTAGGCTTGGCATACTAAGTGAAATATTCTGCTTTTTAGCCTTTATTGCCCTGCCACTTTTACTGTACGAGCTGCTCAAGTGCGCAGGGCGAGTTGCCGCCGCACTTATGGCAATATTCTCGCTCATCTGCGTTCCCATGGCATTTATCAATATTGTTAAAAAAGTTGATGTGCTGTTATTACTCGGCGGCGAGCCCTACCTGAGCGCAATTCCTCCAGATCAATTACAAGCGCAGGTAATGTATTTATTGGCCTCATTTAATAATGGCACCCTGGTCGCGAACATCTTTTGGGGTGCTTGGTTGTTTCCGTTTGGTTATCTGGTGTACAAGTCAGACCTGTTGCCAAAAATACTGGGCATTTTTTTGATTCTTGGCGGTATTGGCTACATAACTGAGTTCCTGGTGCGGTTCTTATTCTCAGGCACACAGATACCCTGGTATATCAGCCTCCCAGGCAGCATAGGAGAGTTTGGGATTTGCCTTTGGCTGTTAATAATGGGCGTGAAAGAGCGGCCGTTGGGTGCGTAGATTGAGCAAAATGCAGGTTGAGCAGCAACTCGCAAGGTGGGTTCGCGAAGCAACTCGCAAGGTGGGTTCGCGAAGCAACTCGCAAGGTGGGTTCGCGAAGCAACCCACCATTTCTCTTTACCACTCTCCGCGTGAGAATGCATACCCTCTCTAATACCGAAATAATTCTTTTACCCAAGCACCGCTCCTTCGGCGAGTCGCTTTTCTTTGCGCGCCCAAAGAAAAGTAACTCTCCGAAGGCTTGGCATTCGCGTACAAGAATGATTTAGCTAGGCATGGTACAATAGCAAAGGCTCAGATCGCGATGGAGGTATTACCATTGACGGAATACGCTATTGTTATTCCACTTTAACCACCGTTGCTAGGGGTCATCAAAATGTGGAATTTAAATTAGGAATTGAGATATGAAAAAACTTATTAAATCATCACCAGCTTACATCCTTGGGATTTTACTTGTCTCCGGATTGTGTAAATTTGCATATTCAGAAGAGCTTAAAAACTCTGAAGACGACATATTTGCTCGCAGCGTGCAATCGATAATAGATAGCTCAAGAAAGTGTAATCATGGCGAATTTTTGTCCCTTGTAGCAAAACAAGGCGTGGTCGCGAGCCGTTATTATAGTGCAGGAATTCAAAACGTCAGCTTCGTAAAGGCGTTTTCAGTAAACATTATACCAAAAACGATTGATTTTTCTATCGGAACCAAAAGAGCAGGGAAACTCACCGTTCATGGCATGTTAGACACGCTAAAAGATACAGGCGTGATTTTAGACCCGTCTAAATGCAAACTGCACTCTGTTAACTTGCAAGCAATTAACCTCGACGCAGTACTAAACAATAAATCCGCCAATAGTAAAACGGCAGAAATAGCGAAGCTGTACTATCAGGCGTTTTCGCTTGACAACAATGCTAAGCGCGATATGGCTCAAGTTTGCGTCACCAACAAGGAGCACTCGCAAGCGTATTTCGGCTTAGTATCCACACCTGAAGATGGGACCAACGAACTCATCTTTGGAGCCGCGCTTCTCTTTGAAAAGGAGAATAATCAATGGCGCCTTCGGGGGGTAGCTGAATTTTTATAACGCGTAGGGTTGGTCAACTGTAAGGTGGGTTTGCGAAGTAACCCACCATCGGTCTTTCAACCGAGAATTTTTATTTTGAATCGCGAGATAGCCACGAATTGGTGGATTGTCGCTTCGCTCCGAATCCGCCCTACGCAAATACAAATATCCGAGTTACTTTGAAAAAAACGCGCAACCCAGATTGTTTTTGGATTTACCTAGGTCGAAAAAGCCGATGGTGCCTTCCGACCCGGGAGCTTACCGGTATATTGAATACGCCTGTAGTGCTCTAATACCCCCAGACACTCTAATGAAAGACAATAAACCGTCAACCATTGAGGTGTCACATGAGCCAGAAACGCATCTACAAACACTACTCCAAAGAGTTCAAAGACGAGGCGGTAGCCCCGGTGCTTGGTAATCAAGGGGTCAGAGACAAATGGCACTAAGTTCAGCTGCTCCGAGTCAGTATTTTTGCCCTTCTCATCGCGTTTACAACTCCCAAACTATGCTTAACTTAGCGCCATTTGTCTCTGACCCCTTGATTTGTAAGAGAACCTGCGTTCCCACGCAGAGCATGGGAACGAGAATATTAATGATCGCCCTTGCAGCGATAATACTTAAATTGAGTTGTACAGGTAAGCCGCGTTTAAAAAGGGCATTGCGCCGCTTGAGCTTTAAGACTAGGGAGCTGTTTTAGCTGGTTATTATCCAGCGCAAAAACACTACCATCCGAAGTTTGTGTAAATGCGCCATAAAAAAAGTTCACGCCGACTCCTGCCCCCTGGTCCGAAAGTTTGGTTACGCCTTCGGTTGTATTCAGGAAGATTTGTGCATTTTCATTTAATGTAATCAACTGGTTATTGCTCTGATAGGTCAGCTGGGCATTAGGTAGCGTTTCAGGTGCCGCCGACCAACCGTTGGTACATTCTATACCACCGCTAAATTTAACCCCGCAAACGCCTCTATAGCCTACCGAAATAGATTTAACCGGCGCACTAAAATTAACTTCGGCGGCGGGGAAAAAGTTATCGCCGGATTCCCACTGCCAACACCAGGCCCGCCCATTCGTGCCGAGTGCACACATCTTATTATCGGTGTGGTCGTCGGCTGCCAATTGAATAGCGTCGAAGTTGGCTGGCAGACCTGTAACCGATTTAAGATTAGAGCCATCCGTGTTGGTGTAGCAGGAGACTTCACCGCGCTGCTGGTTTTTTACTATCACGCAGTGTTGCCTATAAGCTACCGCACCACTAATGGCGCCAGCGTTAATAATCGGGTTGGGGTAGACATTGCCCGAAAACCCCGCAAATGCTTGCCCGCTGTCTGTTATTAACAACGCACCGCCAAATTTAATTCCGCCGCCGTAGTAGCGCAATACATTGCCAACGGGTTGGCGCGAGTCCTGCCACACAATTGTTCTGGGTGTACCTTCACTATTTTCAATACATTGTGCCCCGCCAGTAGGTGTTCTAAAGCAGGCTGAGTAACCAGAACCCCAAGCGCTAAAATCTACGCCGCAGGCAAAGCGAGAAAAATAGGCCGTTATGTCGCGCTGATTAATTGTTAATACTGGCCCGCCCGATCCGGAAGACGATGAAGACGATGAAGACGATGAAGACGATGAAGACGATGAAGACGATGAAGACGATGAAGACGATGAAGACGATGAAGACGATGAAGACGATGAAGACGATG
>DAOQGS010000234.1:0-5888 GCA_035338675.1 Cellvibrionaceae bacterium | reverse complement strand
TGCAATGGCCTGGCGTAAAATGCCGCCCGAATTTTTAGCTGTGACTGCTTATGCTGCGCCTTAGTGAAATTGCTTTGCCCCTTAACCATGCCGAAAGCGCGCTGCCTGCGGCGATTGTCGCCAAACTGGGCATAGCCGCCAGCGAGTTAATTCGTTATAACGTGGCTAAACGCGCCGTTGATGCCCGCCGCAAGAGCAATATCCAGCTCATCTACAACCTGGACATTACACTTGACCCAGCCGCTGAGGACAGGTTGCTCGCCGAGCGCAACCCCCATGTGCGGCCAGCACCGGACACCCGCTACAAGTTTGTCGCCCAGGCGCCAGAGCACCTCGCCGAGCGGCCGGTGGTGGTGGGCCTTGGCCCCTGTGGAATTTTTATCGCCCTGGTGTTGGCTCAGATGGGCTTCAAACCCATAGTGCTGGAGCGGGGCAAAAATGTCCGCGAACGCACGAAGGACACCTGGGGCCTGTGGCGCAAGAAAGTGCTCAACCCAGAATCCAATGTGCAGTTCGGTGAGGGCGGAGCGGGCACCTTTTCCGATGGCAAACTCTACAGCCAGGTCAAAGACCCCAAACATTACGGCCGCAAAGTGCTCAATGAATTTGTTGCCGCTGGCGCGCCGGAGGAAATTCTCTACATCAGCAAACCCCACATTGGCACCTTTAAACTGGTGACTATGGTGGAGAAAATCCGCGCTGAAATTATTGCCCTTGGCGGTGAGATTCGCTTTAGCACCCGGGTGGATGATATTGCGCGGCAAGACGGCCAGATCACCGGCCTGCATTTATCCAGCGGCGAGTTTTTACCCTGCCGCCACGTGGCTTTTGCGGTGGGCCATAGCGCCCGCGACACCTTCGCCATGCTCTATGAGCGCGGCGTCTACATAGAAGCCAAGCCGTTTTCCATCGGCTTTCGCATCGAACATGAGCAGTCCAAAATTGATAAATGCCGCTACGGCGACAACGCGGGCAACCCTATTTTGGGCGCTGCCGACTACAAATTGGTCCACCACTGCGCCAATGGCCGCTCGGTCTATAGCTTCTGCATGTGCCCCGGCGGAACAGTGGTGGCAGCCACCTCAGAAGAGGGGCGGGTGGTTACCAATGGTATGAGCCAGTACTCCCGCAACGAGCGCAACGCCAACAGTGCCATAGTGGTGGGCATCTCACCGGAGGAGGATTATCCAGGCCATCCGCTGGCGGGTATTGATTTGCAGCGCAGGCTCGAGTCCGGCGCGTTTGAGCTGGGCGGCGGCACCTACGACGCACCTGCCCAGCGGGTAGGGGATTTTCTGGCGGCGCGGCCCTCGACCCAATTGGGCTCAGTTAAACCCTCCTATACCCCAGGCATCACCCTAACCGACCTATCAACGTCGCTACCAACTTATGCCATCGAAGCCCTGCGGGAGGCGATCCCGGCGTTTGACCGCCAGATCAGAGGTTTTGCCAGCCCAGATGCGCTGCTTACCGGCGTAGAAACCCGCACCTCCTCGCCCATTTGCATCAAGCGTGGGGGTGATTTTCAAAGCATAAATACACAGGGCTTGTATCCAGCCGGTGAGGGTGCAGGTTACGCGGGGGGTATTCTCTCGGCGGGGATTGATGGTATTAAAGTAGCAGAGGCCATGGCTCTAGCGATGCTTGAATCATTCGGCTAGGCGTGCTCGGCGCAGTCATAGCAAACCTTGCTGATTAGCCTTTCACCCTGTCATATCGTTATCGCGGGGTTTTCTCGATTGGGGTCGTCGGGACACAGCACTTACAATGCTGGGGTCGCAAGCCTAAGTGCTGTCAGTGGCGCCTAGGGTTTGCTGTGCACGTTCACCTTCCATAGCTAATCCTGATGTTGGCTTTTTGCAATCCAATCCTTCTGTCAGAGCCAGGGTTTTGTCTGTATAAGAATTGATAGCCTGCCGATACTGACCGGGTTTTTGGGGTTTTTGGGGTTTTTAAGGATGACACCCACAGCTTTATCCTGAACAGAGGGGCGGGATGTTGCGGGTGAATTTTTTCGGTTGGGCGCAATCGAGCCAGGCCAAATACACGAGTAAAAGAGCGCAAACCTACCTCGACCTTGCATTGAAAAACTTGCCCTCAGCAGTTGACAAGCCTAGGCCTGATCGCGAGAATGGCGCCCCTCCTTAAGGGGGCAACACATCGGCTAGGTAGCTCAGCCGGTTAGAGCACAGCACTCATAATGCTGGGGTCGCGAGTTCGAGTCTCGCTCTAGCCACCATTTAATCGGTGGTCACGATGTGTAGGTAAGTAAAGAAAGTCGATTGCGTTTTTCTGTTGTTTCTTCAACTCATCCAAACGGTTGCAGAGGCTAACATGAAAATTTTCGGAATCATTTCTACCAAGGGTGGTGTGGGTAAAACCACGCTGACTGCTAATCTCGGTGCGATACTCGCTGACATGGGTCAGTCGGTTTTGCTCATAGACGCAGACCCACAACAAACACTCTCACGCTATTTTGATATAACTGAAGCGGCTCCCTTTGGGCTCACTCAGCTCTTCAAGGCTAGCAATCCCGCCAGAACCATTTCAAAAACGTCCATTCCAGGTCTCGACATCGTTATTTGTGACGATAAGAAGGCTGACGGCGCTATTCCAGGGCTACTGCGCGAGTCCATTACCAACTACCAAAATCTCAGTGTTGCACTTCGCCAGGTCGAAGGTCAGTACGATTACATTCTGATCGATACACAAGGCACTACACATACTATCCAGGATGCAGTGATTTACGCTGCAGATGTGTTGCTCAGCCCCACTCCCCCCAAGGTGTTGGACACCCGCGAGTTTATTTTTGGCACCGTTGAACTGGTGAAAAAATACCAACCACGCCCGGGTTTTATTTCCATTCTAGGCCGCCCCACGCCGCCTGTCCGAGCCATCATTAATTTATGGGATCGGACGAACAGCGCGCAACAAATAATTAAATACCTACGTGCTGAATTTGATCGCGAGGCTGACTCCGCAATCACCGTATTGCAAACGATCATTCCGGCTAAAAATGTATATTCGGTCAGTGGTGGCGAAGGCGTACCTGCACACCGCCGCGACTTCATTCGCCGAGGTAACTCACCATCGGCCCTAGAAGTCTTGCTTAGCTTGGTACATGAATTGGAACCCAAGCTCAGCCATATAGTGCCCAACTGGGAAGGCATTCCCAAAGCGGCCTTACAGCAGCTCCAAGAACATGCTACGGACACAGGACACTCCGATGTTTCGGCGGAAGAGATTGCCGTTGGAGGTGACCAATGAAAGATGTCTCCTCTCTGCTGAATCGGCCACACTTTCAGGCTGGTGGCGGCGACGGCGGTGGTGAATTGCCACCCGATCCTGCCGTTAAAACCAGAATTAAGGTGAATTTAGATCAGGTGATTGCTTTTCAGGGAAACCCCCGCAAGAGCCAGAATCCGGCCTATGCCGAGATTAAAGAATCAATTCGTAAAATTGGTTTGCAAAATCCACCTAATGTTACGAGGGCTGATCCCAGTCACCCGTACATGATTCGGGATGGTGGTAATACTCGACTTCAAATATTGAAGGAGTTGTGGGACGAAACCCATGACCGCAAATTCTATGAGTTTGAGTGCGACTTTCATCCTTACTCAAATCACCTTGATTTGCTGATTAAACACGTTATCGAAAACGAGATGCGTGGCGGAATGATCCTTATTGAGCGTGGCCTGGCGGCTTTAGAAGCAAAAAAAGAATTTGAAATTAGAGATAAAAAATCAATTTCAAACTCAGGACTATCTCGGGAATTACGAGATTTAGGATGGGCGATAAATGATAGAAGTTTAAGTTACGCCATATTTGCAGCAGAGACTATTTTACCCGTTTTACCTAAAGCTTTATGGGGTGGCATGGGGCGCCCCTCGATTGAAAGTATAAGAAAATTGCTTGATGACTGCAGTACTTTTTGGATGAACCTGCCCGAGCATAAAGACGATCCTGAAACTGCCAGTGAGGAATTCGCAATGCTCTGGCAAAACGTCTTTACGGAGGAGGATGACGAACACATTTCAATTAGTGAGCTGCAGGACGCGCTAGAAGGCGCCATTGCTGACTATATCGGCTGCCCGCTTATGTCGGTTACCGGAGAGATTCAGGCCATTAGCAAGGGGTTGAGTAAGGGTGGCATTCGGCCGGAATCTGTATTGCTGGAGGAAAGCCTTAAACCCCAGGCTTCTGCTTCATCAGCGTCATCAGCGGTTGCGCCTTCAAACGAGGCACCTACTCGGTCATCCACGCCCAAACCCTATGTAAAGTCACAGCAAAATGCGGGCGAATCTGAATTCCATACTAATCCTGCATCCAATTACACCTACACCCCGACGATGGTTGATAAGGAGAGCGGTCTAATTCCTGAACCTGAAGCGGCTAAATCGTTTCATGAAGCTGCTGATATCCACCGTCCAGAAGCTGTATCTATTCCTGACTTATTACCGAACCTACCACCGTCAGCTGAATATGGCACGTTTACGCTCGAAGAATTACATAACCGGGCTTACGGTTATGCTTATCAAATATCGGACTATTTGGGGTTGTCGGATTTAATTGTGCCCGGGGATACCTTGGCAGAAGGAAAACCCCACGTAGGATTTTTCATGACGAAACCAGAACAGGGTGACTACTTTGATGCTTATGAAGAGTCGCCAGAATTAAGACAGGTTGGTAATTATTACAGATACCTGTTCTTTTTAAGTTGCTCACCTCTCACTCACGTCCCTCCTCGGGAAGATACCGCACCCATTCACGCCATGGATCTCGGTTGGTTGACCAACTGGCCGACCCAGGTCATGGGTGTGCGTCAGTTAATTGAATTTATATCGCTTAGATGCCAGTACCAGGCAAGGCCCGATCCCGACAGTCTCGAAGCCATCCTGATAAAGCTCACGTGCCTGTTGGAGAAGGTCGTTGGAGAAATTCTCCTGCGCCTTCGCGATTCACAGGCATGAGCCATTTAACGACACTTTCATTTATTTGCGATGGAGAGGATGTATGCGTACCGATTTTTACAACTTGTTTAACCAACAAGTCTTATACCTGGCAGTTTCTGCATTGAAGGCCGACAACGAGAAACTTATTGCCCATCTGGGTTTATCGCGCATGGCTGAAGATACCCGCCAGCAAATCAGCAATTTAAGTTTGAGCCAATTGGTTCATGTCGCTGATTTTCGCGGCCTACTCGCGGAAGTGCGATTTAACGAATCGCAGTTAATTAATTATTTAAAAATGGCTGCATCAAAAACCGTAGAGGATCAACTCATCGACGAAGCCATCGTTGGTGGAATGCGTCAGCCCATGCTGCAGACCTTAAAAGGTATTTCGCGTCGTGAGTTTAATTCGCGCCGTGAAAAACTCGGCGTGAGTGAAACCGGTCGCGGCCGCATCGGGAATTTGGATCTCGATGAGGACGAAGAGTTGAAGGTGATCAAGGTCTGGCAAGAGTTGATTCACAAAACGGACGACATGCTGGAACGCTACGTGTTGTTGCATCGTGAGACCGGCCTGCCATTGGACAAAGCCCAAAATACTATCCAGCAACTATTTGCCTAGAGTAATTACATGAGCACAACAATAGCGGCGTTGGATGCGCTCAAACGTCAGATAAACCGGGCTGAGCGGGATTTGATCGAGCAGCGTGACGGTGATGGCGTTGAAGGTGACGAGATTGCTTTGTTATTTACCGGTAACTGGCACGACTCAATCCCTCGCCGGATCATCTTGAGCAATGCCGATGATGGCAGTCAAACCCTTTCACCTGTTGAGCGCCTGACATGGATGGTGTTTAGGGTCACCATCAATGACCATACCAAACCCGGCTCGATGCCACGGAGGGCCGATTTGGCCTCGATGATTGGATGCTCTACCAC
>DAOQGS010000233.1:0-5914 GCA_035338675.1 Cellvibrionaceae bacterium | reverse complement strand
GTCCGGCGGGTTTTTGGACGATTGGCTATGGCCATCTGTGCACACCCAACCATCCTGCCATCACTGAACTGGAGGCGGAGCAGTACCTGGCGCAGGACTTAAGCACCGCCCTCAATGCCACGCTGCGTCTTTGTCCCGTCCTGATCCAAGAGCCGGAACACCGGCTCGCGGCCATCGTCGATTTTACCTTTAACCTCGGCGCAGGCCGCCTGCAAACGTCCACATTGCGTCTGCGCATTAATCAAAAGAACTGGGTGGAGGCCGCACGTGAACTCAAGCGTTGGGTTCACGGGGGTGGAAAGATGCTGCCGGGGCTTGTGTTGCGCCGAGACCTAGAGGTTCGCCATCTACTGGGTGCAGAGTCACTGAACTAAGGTGCTGGTTGATCATCCTCACAAATAGTGACTACGACTAAACACACCGCCTAAATCATTCGCGAGCCGCTTTAACACAGCTCATCGCATCGAATTTATCCGCCCGAATGGGAATACTGCATTTCGCCACGATAGCCGTTGCCTTTGGCACAAAGCACTCGAATTCAGCAGACACTTGCTCCGCTTCAACCGCCACAGAATTAACCGAAAGTTCATCGCATTTAGAAAACTCGTATTTGCGACCATCAACCGTAAAAGCACTCACGTCAACAGAATCCAGCAGCACATGTTCTATCGGTTTAATACTTTCCAATCGAAGTGCAGCGGTATCCGTATTGTATTGAATGACACGAATTAAGACACTTTTCGCACGTTTAGTCTGCACAGAATCAACAGATAAAGGGACCGAAACACCAGCGTAAACGTTAGTACAGCCACATAAGTACGTTAAAATGGACAGAGTACTCAATTTAATTTTTGACATAAGGCAATTAGTGCTCATCTAAAAATTTCACCCTTCGATCAAAGCGATCTTTAGGTACATTTGGCCAGTTCACGGCATTTTTAAGCTGTTTTTTAAATTCGGCAAGATCATTATCCGCAATCGCTTTTTGGATCAATTTACGACTAGCCGGTGTGTAATCCCCCCTAAATTTAAGGTCTATGGCAATATCTTTGATGCTGCTGTCAAGCTTAATCCAATCAACCTGACCATAGTCCTTTACATTTTTATCTAACCCACAAATACGTTTCACCTCAGCTGCTTGCTCATCGTAGCTAATCTTAAACAGCGCAAGCTGTTGTGCTGGCGTCAACTGAAAATCGAGCAAATCATTCTCCACGACAAAGTATTCCGCAGGGGCACCATTTAACCCAGCCGCCTTTTTAATCGTATCGGATTGAGATGCAGCAAGTCCAATTGACGTCAAATCACTGGCTATTTTAGCCTGCGACTTCTCCTTCATATCGTAGCCCCGCCCTATGGTTAATCCCGACGAAGACGAGGGCACCGTAAAACATCGGCTATGGTATTTGCCTCCTTCTGCCCCTTCAGAATTCCAGGTGACCTCACCATAGGTGGGCGGCGTAAGTGCAATGGCTTTGAAAAACGTCTGGTAGAAAAGCTTGAGCGCCGCGAATGTTTTACCGCCTGCGTCTACTTTGCTATCAGGGGACTTTGACTTAAGGTGGTTAGACTGAAATTCGCCAATAGCACCTTCCAATTCCGTCGACGTCTTGGCACTCATAACAATTGACGTCTGATTTAGGCTACGTCGATACACATTAATCAGCGCGGTTACCGTTTTGATGTCCTTTTCCATATTTTTCCCTTTGCTGCCGACCGACGCATGAATGGCTACCTTAATCATATTCACTCCATTTTTACTGTATTTATAAATATTAATTTCAATCAGACCACCCAAATTATAGGTAACCCGATTCATTTATTAGTAATGAAATCACTTCACTCAAAAGTCTGCTGTATAAAACGTCACGCTATAAATCGCCTAAATTTACTGGATTATTACCACACGGAATTATTCCTCGTAGCGCTGATCTCCAGGAAGCAATATCGCGTTCGTTCCAGACGTGTACACACGGATATCCGTAAACACCGCTGGATTGACATCTTCTAAGGGTTCAATTTCGATTAATTGATCCCCAGCGGCCAACAATAACTGCGATAAATCCAATGCATTGTCGCTGGTAAATTCAAAGCGCTGGCCGAAGGCCGTAAAAGGCTTCCAGTTTAAGCCTGTACCGGTGTACAACACCTTACCTGCGCTGTAGATCACCAAGGGACGCCCCGGAGTGCTCACACCCAACGCGGAGAAAATATTCACGTTATTGGCCACCAAATCCGGCTGGTTGATATTGACTGAGCCCGTGGCTTTTACCCGGCCTTTTTCCGACAGGATGTTCAGCGTGCCTGTGCTGAAATTACTATTCGCCACACCGGTCTTTTCCCGCGCAAGGTCGGGTTTCGAATAAAGGTTCGCGACTTCGGGGTTTTTACTGGCATCGTTATTAAAAATGACATCCCCACGGGTGGTGGAAATAGTCGTCACGGTAGCTTCGGCGGCACTACCGGCAATCAATCGGTCAATGCGCAGGGTTTTATCATTGCGCAGGTTGATGGTTTTGGCGCCGCCTGCGAACTGGCCCACCAAGCTGTCCACGGAGAGATCCAGCCCGCTGATATCGCCGCCGCTGATAAGGCGCGCGCTGGGGCCGGTTATGTTAGTGGAGGTGCCGTTGGCGTCAATGATGCCGCCGGTGGCATTCACCACCACCTCGCGTCGGGCGCCTAGGGCAGCCAGGCTGACGGCACCTGCGGCTTCATAGGTAATGCCACCGGCACTTTGGGTGTTGGCATTGGCGTGTTGGGTGATGTTGCCACCGGATTTCACCACTACATCCGCCGTAGAGGGTTTGGTTTGGCCACTGGCGCCGGTGCCCTCGGTGCGCCAAGCGCCACTCTGTTGAATGGTGCCTCCGGCCGCAATAGAGATATCCCGACCGCTGGTGATGGCGCCATCCAAATTCAGAGCACCACTGGCATTGAGTGTAAATGCGCCTTTAGCAGAGATGTCCGCTGCCGCTGCCTGCTGCAGGCTATCGACTTGGGCGCTGAAGTTGCCCTGTAGGTCGATTGCCTTTTCTAAGCTGACCGACTTCGCATTGAGGCTCAGATCAATGCCTTGCAACTGGGTCTTTAACACGATATCGCCAGCGCTGAGGCTGATCTGTGGGGCATTTAATTGGCCGCTGACTTTTAATTGGCCCGCGCCAGTGCCCGGCTGTCCGGCGATAAGATCCAGCGACGCTGCCGTGAGATCACCGGCTACCGTCAAGCCATCGGCCTGGACGTGCAAGGCTCCTCCCACTTTGGCGCCCACCAGGGTGCTATCCGCCCCCAGGGCGAATGCGGCGGTACCTGCGGTATTTACCCGCAGGCGGGCTAGATGGTTTGCGGGGTTGAGGGCGTCGATACTACCGGTACTGGTTACATCCGTATTGCCCGCCACCACCATAGGCCCGGCAACGGTGAGATCCTGACCGGTGTAGGTAAAGTGCTCAGCGTTGAGGGCGCTGATGCTGGTGAGGCCATTGGCCAGGGTAATCGTATTGGCCGCAGAGAGGGACAGTCCGCCCGTTAAGCGATTGTCGGGATTATCCAGATTGATGGCACCACCGGCGGCAAGGGTCAAATCGCGGGTATAGCTGAGCGCCTGGGTTTGACCGACAACACCATCGGCGCGCAGATTAAGTCTGCCCTGCCCGTCCAGACTGGCCAGTTTAATATCACCGCTGCTCGCCACCCAGGCATCGCCGCGCAGGTTATTCAACTGCACCAGGGGAGTGGCGATCTGCACTGCGGTTTTCGCGCTGCCGATGCTCGCGACGCTGTTGAAGTTAATCTGCCCCGCCGCTAGGCTCTGCTCGCCCTGGGCAGTGATGGCAAATTTCTCCAGACTCAGGGTACCCGCCCATTGGCTGCTACCGCTCAGGTTAAGTTGATCCCCCGCTTGCCCACTCAAGATCAGGTTGGTTTTGTTCTCCACGTTAAACCAGGTGCCTATTTTTGCTCCGCTGTCGGGGTTCGCTTCGCTGGTGTTGGGATTCGCTCCAATGAGGTCTGGGTCAGCCCCGCTCGGGCTGTCAATGGCCAGTTGCAGGGCGTTTGGGTGCAGGCTCAATCGGTTGCGGCCCGCACTTTCAAAGGCGGTTTGCACCCGCATTTCCTCCACTGTCAGGCGATCATTGATGCTGGCTAAGGCGCTAAAGTCGATGCTAAAGGGCTGCAGGCTCAGGGCCGGGTTGAGGCTTTCGAGTGCAATCGACTCGCGGCCAGTGGCGGCTTGTTTATAGGTCTCTTTGACGCCCGCAGGGGCGCTGCCCTGCCAGATAAGGCTGAGCCTATCGCTAGCGTCGTTGATGAGTTTGATGGTTTGGGTGCGACCGGGGTTGACACTCACCAACACCGTATCGGTCCCCTCGCCGGTGGTAATGCTGCCGTTAAAGCCACCTTTGATCTCAAATCCATCCACACCCTGGGTGCCCACCAAAGCAGCAAAGTCCACAAAATCCACGCTCTTACCATTGGCCAGAGTGACCCGGCCATCGTTCATACCATCACTGGTAGTGCTGTCGCCATCGATGTCGTCCAATAGCCACTGGGAGCCATTGCTCTTGACTACCAGACGCATGCTGCCAGTGTTTTTGCCGATCACACCTTCGATATTGTTCAACCTGGTATTATCGCCGATCACCACGTCAAAGCCGCTTTGACTAGCCGCCAGGGTCGCTTGGCTGTAGTCGAGGTAGTCAGTGCCATCGCCACCGTCTAAGTCACCGCCCAGGCCCTCCGGGGTGGCAAGCGCAAAGCGGTCTTCACCCGCACCGGCAATCAGGTTGCTCACACCGCTAAAACTCACCGTATTCTCGCCATGGGCACCCTGTTTAGGCGCTAAGCTGCCCTGCTTGGCCTGGGTAATTTGCCAACTGACGGCCTGTTTGCTGGGCAGCGTAGGGCCATACAGGGTGTTATTGGTAGCGTCGTTGAGCTGAAGGGTTTCAATGCCAGACAGCACCAGCTGGTTGGCAGTTAGGCTGGTACTGACAGGCACCTCATTGAGATTCACCTGCACATCGCCACTCACCGCCCGCGCATCCAAACGGTCGCGCACACTGCTGGTATTCACCCCGGTAACACTGTCGGCGCCCACAGAACCGCCATCGAGGCGAGCAAAGCTGGCGCTGGCGCTGCCAATGTCCTGCAGAATAAAATCATCTTGGCCCCTACCGCCGAGCACGCGATCCATGCCAGTGGCTTCCAGGCTGCGTTTATCGGTGGCGTTGGTTTGGCTTAGGCTCACAAGGCCACCTCGGCCCACGTGCCACAAAGCGTTATCGTCGCTACCGAGCAGGCTGTCGCTGCCAGAGCCGTGTAGGGTCTGTATGCGCACCACTTCAGCGTTATTTAGGTGATCCACCGGCTCGTGGGCGTCGCTCGATAACAGGCCCAATTGCCATTGGTTATTGGCTGTGCTGCTGGCCAGGCTATTGGCGCCGGTACCACCGTCAAAACGACTGTAGCGGTTGCTAGTGGCAGTGAGCACAAACACGTCATCGCCCGCACCGCCGATTAGCTGTTCAATATTGCTAAACAGCGGGGTGATAAGCTCGGTATTCCCGGCGGCAGCTGCCGTGATGGCTCCATTGGCACCAGTCAACTGCCAGCCCACTACAGTGCCTTGCGCTGAGCTTAGGGTCAGGCTGTCGCTGCCATTTTTGCCATCGATGGTGAGGGTTTGCTTGCCACTGAGGACAAAATCATCGGCGCCCTCATGGCCGATCAGCTGGGTAAAGCCCGAATAACTCAGGCCGTTGAGCAGCACCTTATTGTCGGTCACCACCCATTGGTTAGGCTGGTTGGCCGCAGTGAGGGTGGCGCTGAAATTCTGGGCCAGCGGCAGGTGTGTGAAATCGCTGATGCGCTCGAAGCGAGCAATTGGCTGGCTGCCCACAATCTCACC
>DAOQGS010000232.1:0-5921 GCA_035338675.1 Cellvibrionaceae bacterium | reverse complement strand
ACGAAGTGATGAGTCGCAGAGGGTAGATATTGATCCGGTTAGACATGGAAGGCTAAAGGTGAGGTCAGATAATGAAGAGCTGTTAGGTAAGGTCATTTCATATCTTCGCAACCATGGTGCCATAAGATGAGATCGGCATTTAACAAGGCGTTTTTGCCGATCCGCTATGCGACCGGCAAAAATTGTCGTTATATTCTTTGAGTGCTAAGGAGGTATCGTGGTAAACGACGGAAAAAATTACGAGCAATTTGTAAAAAGTCTTCAGCAAGCATTGCTCGATTCTGAAGATTTAATTGGGCAGAAAAATATTCAAGTTGAAACAAATAAGAAGTTGATGGATAGCTGCGGAGTTGAGCGAGAATTTGACGTCTATTGGGAGTATGAACTCGCTGGAATTACTTATAAAACTGTTATTGAATGCAAGGATTATAAGTCATCTATTTCGGTTGAAAAAATTGACGCACTGATTGGTAAGATTAGAGACTTACCTGATATTAAACCGATCTTTGCAACAAGAACCGGCTATCAGTCGGGTGCAGAAATAAAAGCCAAGGCTAACAAAATTGATTTGTTGATAGTGCGCCAACAATCCGAAGAAGACTGGCAGGATCAAGAGGGAAACCCTTACATAAAAGAGGTTGCTATTAACATGGAATTGGTTTCTCCGGCGAGAATTATCAGTTTTTCTGCTGAGATCGATCGTGGCTGGGTTAAAGAGAATACTGATATTGATACGAGTAAGTCTTTCGGTCTAGATGCTAGAAATGGCATGATCACTATTGAGGATGTCGAAAAAGGCGAGAAATACACGGTGCATCAATTGGGATATGATTTGGGTGCGGTTCATCAGGGTGAATCAGGCGAATTTATTAAAACGAATGGTTTTATAAATGCATTCATTTATATTGATGGTCTGAGGTTGAAATTGAGATCGTATACAGTTAGGTATTCGGTTTCGTTACCTATAATAATTCCAATTAATATTGATTACTCCAAAGAGTTGCTCGGAGTAGTCGAGTATCTGCATAGAGGTACTAAAACGGCAGTTTTTGCTAATAAAATTATTAAGGATTGGTAGTAAGAAACGAATATAGCAATGTTGTTAAATTGGAATTTTTCCGTCTCTCCTTTTTGTGCTGAATAGCACAAGCGGGCTCCTCCAAGACTGCATTTTACAACGGCGTTAAGAGGTGAGTGGCAGGTGCAAAAGTCGCAGATTATGGAAAACAAAATTATCCTGGCAGTAAAAGACTTTGCTAACTCGATAAATTCGGGAAGCAAAATTGTGGCTAATATGTCTGCTCTAATGGATGTGATAGATAAATTACCTCTTTCGAGCTTTGATTATTGGGAGCGCTTAATTCGTTCAGAGTTTTCTTTGGCATTAATAGAATCAAATACCCCGACGCGGAGCCTATGGTCAACGCCTAAGGAAATGATAACTTGGCTTGATCTAATTAGCTGGGATGGCTATAGACGGGAAAAAGCTCTACGAACACTTTCTGGTGCCGCACCAAATACATTCTTTTTTTCTCTTGCTGTCCGCAGGCTTAATGACTGGGTGCCTCAAGTTCGTGAGGCTGCAAGGGAGAGGCTACCCGAGATAGCAAGATCTACTGATCCAAAGTATGTGGTTGAAGCTCTATGCGTTGCACTTTCCAATTGGAATTCTTGGGGTAGGGTCGAAGAAGTTGATAAGAGTATTCTTCTGCAAATGATTTGTGAGAAGGAAATAGCAAATTCGCTTCGCTGCAAGTTAATCTCATCGGCTTGCGGGCCTATGCCTTCACTCTTTTCTCAGCTTGGTCGCACGCCAATACTTGATGGAAATATTGAGGAAATTGCTAATTTTGCTATTCAGCCTTCTGTTCGTGCTAAAGCATACCGTAGCTTATTTGAAGGGCGAATCGTATGGATTGAAGGCCGGAAATGGGAGTGGACCGACATTCGGTATTGTGTAGGAAGGTTGAAGCCTATCTTTGCTGAGCGAAAATTAGATATTAAAACTCCACTAATTGATTTGTTGAAACTTTCATCTGATGATCCTTCATCAATCGTTAGGCGAGTTTCAGCGGAGATTTTAATACGAGAGCTTGGGAAACTTGATTCTGTAGCTAGAATACTAGCCGAGAAGTTTGCTTCAGATAAATCTTACCCTGTATCTGAGCGGGGTGAGTTTGCATTAAAAAAATTGGACGAGGCGGATCATGCCAGTGCCCTTAAACCGAAGGTGGGTTCGCTAAGCAACCCACCTTCGGTTTAAGGGCAAGAATTATTATTTTGAACGACGATATTACGGCAGAGAAATGGTGGATTGTCGCTTCGCTCCGAATCCCCCCTACCAAAATTCATGTTAAAAATTACAGCAACTCTCAAATGTGAATTGACTGGCGTATGGCAGGAAAAAAATCGCTAGTATCGATCAGCGTTGCTGGAACTTAAAAATAGAAGAGCAAGTGCTTAAGCTGCATTTAGAGCACTATTTAGGAATCGTAGCTATTTCTGGGCCCCCAAAATTATTATTGCGCGCCCAAGTTGCAGTTGAGCGTATACCTATTTAAATCTACAGCCCGACAACATCAAACAACCCACCCGCACAAGCACTACCCAAACATTATTAAGACCCCTGTCACACAGCTGCAAGCCTACACCGCTAAGCTCGCCCCCACAGGAATCCCTAAGGCTTAGGGTTTTGCTTTGCCTGTTATAAGACGCTACATTGTCGCACCTTTAATCAAGCCCCGAATGCTCACCCGCCATGCAGACTCCGCCCGTTTCGCTTGAATTAGAACCCTATATCCCCACCAGCTGGCGCCAGTTGCAGCGGCAGATTGAAAACCTGGCCCAGTTCGGCGGCGCCGTGCAGGTGATTACCGGGGCGGAAGGGGCGGGTAAAAGCACTTTTTTAGAGGATCTGTTGCAGCAGGCCAGCACCCAGCAGGGTTGGGAGATTTGGCAGGTGGGGGATGAGGCTTGGCCGGGCCAGGCGCTGCAAAAACTGCTGGAGGCTTTGGGGCTGCCGGTGGTGGCGGAGCAGTCCGTGGGGGAGTCCATGGTGGCGCTGCGCAAGTACAACCAAAACCTGCAGCGCCAAAAGCGCCGGGTGGTGGTGGCGGTGGATAATGCCGACCTGCTCAGCGACGCTACCTTATCCGGCGTTGTGAGTGTATTGCAGGGCGGGGCGGAGGAGGGCTTTGGCCTGCACCTGGTGATGTTCGCCCGCGAGAGCCTGGCCGACCGGCTCGATGCGCTGCAGCTGATCGACGTTAGCGTGTACGACTTTGTGCTGCCCTGTTTGAGTTTGCAGGAGCTTACCGAGCTGTTAAACGGTGAATATCAGGATTTGAGTACCCGAGAATCGGTGCGCCCCCTATCGGCGGACGCGCTGCACGACATTTGGTTAGAAAGCCAGGGGCTGCCCGGTGTGGCGCTTACCCTGGCACGAGAGGCATGGGCTTTATCTATGGGCGATGAAAAACGGTTTTCCCTGCGGGGTTTACCCTTGGTGCATATTCTTTTGGTGGTGGTGTTAATTAGTGTGTTGGTGTGGGCCATCTGGATGCGGGAAAAACCCAGCGAAACCGCCCCCACCATTACCCAGGAAACCACCCTGCAGTCCATCAATAACAAACCCCTCACCATTGAGATGAAGCAGGTTAACCCCGGCGAGTCCTCCGAGCCGGTCAAATTGCCCAGCGCCGCCCCCGAGGCGGTGCAGTCGCCCCAACAGGCGCTGAATAATTACACCGCCACCCAAGCGGCCCCCACTGAGAGCGCGCCGGTGCCCCAGCCCGCCGCACCGGTAACCCCACCGGTGGAAGAGGCGAAACCCGAGGCGGTGAAGACGGTTGCGGCCAAGCCGGAGGTGGCTGTAAAACCCGAGCCGGTAAAAGAAGCTAAACCCGAACCCAGCAAAGACACTAAACCGGCCAGTAAACCCGCCGACGCAAAACCTGCGGAGGCCCCGAAGGCCGCAGGGGCCAGTGATGGGATCAAACCGGTGAAGCCCGTTGAGGAGCCTGCCAAGGCCGGTGATAGCAAAACGCTGGTAAAAGCTGATGAAAAGCCCAAAATGAAGCAGGAAAAAACCGCCGATGCCCCAGTGGGTATCGCCGCTAGCAGCAAAAAGCTTAGCAAAATGGATGAAAACGCTTTTGTGCTGCAGATCATGGTGACCAATTCGGCCAAAAAGGTGGAAGATATTTTGGCTGGCGCACCCAACAAAAAGGATCTGGCGGCGTATAAAACCATCCGCGACGGTAAAGAAGTCTTTATTGTGGTGGAGGGCGAGTACCCATCGGCCAATGCCGCTGCTGCCGCCGCGAAGAACTTACCCAGCATGCAACAAAACGCTAAACCCTGGCCGAAAAAAGTCGGCCTGATTCATGCTGAGATAAAGTCGCCCTAAGTTAAGAACCTGTCTGACATTGGCAGGTTTGCGCGCCAAAGGCGCAACTTGCCAATAACTGAACGAGCAGTTAACATTCTGCGCCCATTTATTAGGCAAGCCCCTTTCAAAGGGGCTTTTTTGTCTGTCTGTCGCCCAGCCTCTTCTTAACCTTTTGTTTTGAAAAGGTTTATTTTGGCCGGTCGAGCAGCGCTAACCCTCTATCGCGAAGTGAAACAGCCTATGAGTACTGGTCTTTACCGGTTAGATGAGTTTAAAGATAACTGTGGTTTTGGTTTGATTGCCCACTTAAAGGGCAAGCCCAGTCATAAACTCCTAGCTACGGGCATCGAAGCCCTAACCTGCATGACCCACCGAGGTGGGATCGCCGCAGACGGTAAAACCGGCGACGGCTGCGGCCTGTTGATTCAAAAACCCGATAGCTTCCTGCGCGCTGTGGCCCAGGAGCAGGGCTTTGCCCTGGCGCCCCTCTATGCAGTGGGCTCTATTATGCTCAGCCGCGACCCAGTATTGGCCAACAGCGCGCGCAGCGTCGTCAGCGAGGAGCTGGCCGCCGTTGGTCTGCCCCAACTCACCTGGCGCCAGCTGCCCACCGACCCCAGCTGCCTAGGCCCCATCGCCTTGGAAAGCCTGCCGGACTTCTACCATTTATTGGTAAACGCCCAAGGCGAGAGCGATGCGCAGTTTGAATCCAAATTATTTATTGCCCGCCGCAAGATTGAAAAACGCTTAGCTGGCGACAGCGCCTTTTATGTAGCCAGCCTTAGCAGCCAAGTGTTGTCTTATAAAGGCCTGATGATGCCGGTGGACCTGCCCCAGTTCTTTTCAGACCTGGCAGACCCGCGTTTAGAAACCGCCATCTGTGTTTTCCACCAGCGCTTCTCTACTAACACTTTGCCCCGCTGGCCCCTGGCGCAGCCCTTCCGTTTGCTGGCCCACAACGGTGAGATCAACACCATCGTTGGCAACCGCAACTGGTCCCAGGCCCGCACCAATAAATTCCAGAGTGAGTTATTGCCTGAGCTTGCGTCCATCTCGCCCCTGGTCAACCGCACCGGCTCCGACTCATCGAGCCTTGATAACATGCTGGAAGTGCTGTTAACCGGTGGTATGGAGCTGCACCGCGCCATTCGTATGCTGGTGCCACCGGCCTGGCAGAACATGGAGACTATGGATCAGGACTTAAAAGCCTTCTATGAATTTAACTCCATGCACATCGAGCCTTGGGATGGCCCGGCTGGCTTGGTAATTACTGACGGCCGCTATGCGGTGTGTACCCTCGATCGCAACGGTTTGCGCCCGTCTCGTTGGGTCATTACCAATGACGACATCATCACCGTGGCCTCCGAAGTGGGCGTGTACAGCTACGCGCCGGAAGACGTGGTCGCCAAAGGCCGCTTAGGGCCCGGCCAGATCATGTCTGTGGATACCCAAACCGGCCAGTTGATGCACACCGAGGACATCGACAACCAGCTTAAATCCACTCAGCCCTACCTAAAGTGGCTGAAAGAGC
>DAOQGS010000231.1:0-5950 GCA_035338675.1 Cellvibrionaceae bacterium | reverse complement strand
GGTGGTGGCGCGGCGTATGCGCAAGTACTTGCGCCAGGATGATTGTGTGGCGCGTTTAGGTGGCGATGAATTTATTATTTTGCTGCGCGATGTGGCCGATAAACAGGCGGTGTGCCGGGTGGTGGAATTATTAATTGAAAAAATCAGCTCGCCGATTCGCCTGGATGTGGCCATGGTGCATGTGGGCATGAGCGCGGGAGTTGCCGTGTACCCGTTTGATGGCGATACGGTGCAAACCCTCATGCGCAACGCCGATTCCGCCCTGTACGATGCCAAGGGGCGCGGCCGCGGTTGTTTTCAAGTGTATCGGCCAGAGCTGACGGAAAGCGCTAATTTGCGCTTAATGCTGGATGCGGATTTACGCACCGCTATTAATAACGAAGAATTCGAAATTTATTACCAGCCATTAATTGATATTGACAGCGGTAAAGTTTCTTCAGTGGAAGCGCTACTGCGCTGGCATCACCCGAAAAAAGGCCTGTTAGGGCCGGAGGATTTTATTCCTTACGCCTTGGAGAGCGGCCTGATTTGCCATATGGGGGATTGGGTCATCGTTAGCGCCTGCGAACAATTAGCCCGCTGGCGCGATGAGGGCATTGCCCTTGCCATGAGCATTAATGTCTCCGCCCGGCAATTTCAAACCGACGCGCTGGTTGCCCGCGTGGCCCGTTGCCTGCAGCAGTTTAATTTAGACCCGCAGCAATTAATTATTGAAATTACCGAACAAATATTTATGGAGGAGGTGGACGCGGTGTTGCAGCGAGTGCAGGCCCTGCGCAATTTAGGGGTTAAAATTTCTCTGGATGATTTTGGCACCGGTTATTCATCGCTTAATTATATTGTGCGCTTCTCGCCGGATTATTTAAAAATTGATCGCTCGTTTGTGGCCCGCATTGGTGAGCAGGCCGAGCACAACGGCATGGTGGAGGCCATAGTGGGCCTAGGCCGCATAGTGCCCTTGGGCATAGTGGCCGAAGGGGTGGAGACCCAGGAGCAGTTTGATTTTCTCAAAACCTGCGGCTGCCATTTTGCGCAGGGTTTTTATTTTTCCAAGCCTTGTTGTGCCGAGGATTTATCCCATTACTTGCTGCATCAACAGCCGGTGGCGCAGGCCCAGTGCCACTAGCCGCGCCCTTTGCTTCACACAGCTAAACCAATACCATGGGCACTTTTGTTATTAAGGTAGCCTCATGGTGTCATCCCTCACCCCCGCCGCCAGGCTCTACGCCTATGCCCGTTTAATGCGGCTGGATAAACCCATCGGCTTTTTCCTACTGCTGTGGCCGGTGTTGTGGAGTTTGTGGCTGGCGGCTAAGGGGGCGCCCTCATTGGCCAATCTGCTGATTTTTAGCCTGGGCGCTTTAGTAATGCGCTCGGCTGGCTGTGTGATCAACGATTACGCTGATCGCCATATCGATGGCCAGGTTAGCCGCACGCGCCTGCGGCCTATTGTGCTGGGGCATGTTTCAAGTACCGAGGCTTTGGGCCTGTTTGTGGGCCTATGCCTGCTGGCGCTGCTGTTGGTGAGCCTTACTAACCGGCTCACACTTTATTTCTCCGTCGGTGCTTTGGTTTTGGCCACCGCCTATCCGTTTATGAAGCGCTACACCTATTTGCCCCAGGTGGTATTGGGGGCGGCCTTTGCCTGGTCGATCCCCATGGCCTTTGCTGCCGAAACCGGCAGCGTGCCGCCCCAGGCCTGGCTGGTGTATACCGCTGTGGTGATGTGGACCACCGCCTACGATACCTTTTACGGCATGGTGGATCGCGAGGAGGATATAAAAATCGGCGTTAAATCCACGGCAATTTTATTTGCCGAGCAGGATCGCGCCATGACCGGCCTGCTGCAGGGGTTTTTCCTGCTCACCCTGTGGGTGGTGGGCCATAAAATGGGCTTGGGCTGGCCCTATTATTTAGGCCTGCTGGCGGCGGCGGTTCTGTCGGCCTACCAGCAGTGGTTGATCCGCCACCGGGAGCCCGCCGCCTGCTTTCGCGCTTTTTTGCATAACAATTGGGTGGGTATGGCGATCTTCTTAGGCTTAGTGGCTCAATTTGCCCTTGTCATAAAACCGCAATAAAAGGTTTATCTAATCGCAACATTCCTTCACCCCCCTAAGTTAGTTGCGCGCGTATGAGCCTGAGTAAAACGATTTTGATTGTGGACGATGAGCCAGCTATTCGCGACATGCTGCGGGTGGCATTGGAGATGGCCAATTACGAGGTTCTAGAAGCCGCCGACGCCAAAGCCGCCCACGGCCTGATTGTGGATAACAAACCGGATTTAATCCTGCTGGACTGGATGATGCCCGGCACCTCCGGTATGGAGCTGGCCCGGCGCTTAAAGCGCGACGAACTCACCGCCGCCATTCCCATCATCATGCTCACCGCCAAGGTGGAGGAAGACAATAAAATCCAGGGCCTGGATGCCGGTGCCGATGATTACATCACCAAACCCTTCTCCCCCCGGGAGCTGGTGGCGCGCCTGAAGGCGGTTCTGCGCCGCACCGATACCCTCACCAGCGGCGACCCCATCAAAGCTGGCGAGCTGGTGTTAGACCCGGTCAGCCACCGGGTGAGTATTCAGGGTGCACCGGTGCAAATGGGGCCCACCGAATACCGTTTACTGGAGTTTTTCCTCACCCACCAAGAGCGGGTGTACAGCCGCAGCCAACTGCTGGACCACGTCTGGGGCGGCAATGTGTATGTGGAGGAGCGCACGGTGGATGTCCATATCCGTCGTTTACGTAAGGCTATTGGTATTGCCGATCACGATCAGTTTATCCAAACTGTGCGCGGGGCGGGTTACCGCTTCTCCCTTAAGCACCTCTCAAGCGAATAAGTTGCTCTATGCCATCTGAAGGTTATCGCACTGAACTAGTGTGGTTGTTGGGTTTTATCGGTGCGGTGGGTTTTTTGGGTTACTTTTTTGAGCAAACCCTGCTGGCCCTGTTGATTGCCACCTCCCTGTATTGCGCCCGCATCGTCTATCAAACCCACCGCCTGGCCCGCTGGGTCTATCACGCCCGCCGCAGCACGGCGGCCGATGATAGCCTCGCCAGTATCTGGAGCGATATAGCCGAGGATGTGCGCTTTTTACAGCTGCGCCACGAGCGGGAAAAACAGCGCTTACAAGCGGTGGTAGTGCGGGTGCAGGAGATGACTACGGCCCTTACCGATGGGGTGATCCTCATCGACAAACGGGACAACGTGGAGTGGTGGAACCAAGCGGCCGGGCACTTATTTGGTTTTAAAGAGGTGGACCAGGGCCACAAGCTCACCAACATCATCCGCACACCCAAGTTCGTGCACTACTTCGACCGCCGGGACTACCAGCAGCCTTTGGAGCTTAACTCCTTCCGCAAGGAGGACCAGCAGCTGCAAGTGCAGGTACACCCTTTTGGCCAGGGTGAGCGTTTGGTAGTGGCGCGGGACATTACCCGCCTGTTTAAGCTGGAACAGATGCGCAAAGATTTTATCGCCAATCTCTCCCATGAACTGCGCACCCCGCTTACGGTGATCAAGGGTTATTTAGAAACCCTCGCCGACAGCGAGCAAATGCCCAAAAACTGGCGGCAGCCGTTCAGTCAGATGAGCCAGCAGGCCAGCCGCATGAACGGGCTGATTCAAGACCTAATCACCCTCTCCAAACTGGAAACCCAAGAGCGCGAGCCCCAGCGTAAACCGGTGGAATTAGGCCCCTTGCTGGCCAGCGTGGTGGACGATGCCAAAGCGCTTAGTACCGCCCATGGCCACAGCTTTATTGTGCAGGGCGATCTCAACGCTCGCTTACTTGGCAACAGCGACGAGCTGCGCAGCGCCTTTGCCAACCTGGTGGTAAACGCGGTGAACTACTCGCCGGATGGCGGCAAGATTATTGTCTCGGTACAGCGCTCTGCCGGTGGGCTGGAGGTTTCCGTGAAGGACAACGGCGTGGGTATAGACCCCAAACACATACCCCGCCTCACCGAGCGCTTTTACCGGGTGGATCCGAGCCGCTCGGTGCTCACCGGCGGCACGGGCCTCGGCCTTGCCATAGTCAAACACATCCTCCTGCCCCACGACGCCCAGCTGCGTATCAACTCCATGCCCGGTAAGGGCAGTACGTTTTATTGTGAATTTCCGCCGGAGGCGGTGGCTTAGGCGTGATGGGTTTATATCTGCATCCTCAGGCCATTCTGAGGTGTGGATAATCAAAACTAAATGCACAGCGTCTTCGTTGCCTTCAGCGAGCGATGCCATTCGCAGGGGCTACCCCTGTGGTTGCCCAAAGCGCGCCAGACAATCCTTGCGGGTTTAGCCGGTAGGGTCACCTACAAGGAGCGCCCCTCCGACGGCTTGCGAATTCGGAAATCTTTTGGTGCTGGAGTTTTAAATAATGGAAATGCCCCCTCAGGGGCATTACTGAGCTAGCTTATTTACCCCAGAACCCAGCCGCCTGTTGGCCCAATTTCTGTTGGCCCGTTGTATTGGCATGGCAGCTATCTGTGCGATCGCCGCTGGTCATAGGGCCAAACGCGCCAGGATAAACAACATTTAAACTGGTATCCGCTGCCGCCTGTTTCGCCAGGCTATCGGTTTTTTCAGGGCCACCTGCACCGGCTAAGTCACAAGTTAAACCCGAAGCGTACAACGGCTGGCCAGTGATATAAATTTTGGCCCCGGCAGCGGCATGGGAGCGCGCATTGGCGATGAGTTTTTTCACTTCATCGTAGGTCACGCCGTTTTGCGCAAAGATACAAATCATGATCCACACTTCGGTAGGTTTACCGAATTTGGCCACTTGGTTATCAAACTTTGTCCAGGCGGCTGAGGTGTTAGAGGTCCAGTTTTGCACTACATCACCATTGGTGCCATAAGGCGCCCACATTTTTTTACCGCCAATGGCGCGATAGCCTGTGGCTGTATTTTCCGCCATGGAACAGCCGATAAAACCCATGGTGTCTGCGCCGCCGGGGGGTGGAGGCGGAGGTGTTGAGGTGTCTAATTTGCCATCGGCTGAATACACGCTAAATCCTGCGATAGTGGCGTTATCTACCGTGCCTTCCAAATTAATCGTCAATTTGCCGTCGGTAACGCGGATATTTTTCACCTCGTAGTTATAGGCACCGTTTTTACCCGCTAGGGTGTATAAATCGACATTGGATAATTGTTGTTTGCCTTCAATGGCAACATTAAATGCACGCTTACCCGCTGAAGTTTGGTAAATCTCGGCAAATTGCAATTTAATTGTATAGGTGCCAGCAGTTACCGGAATATCGTACGAGAAAGTGCCATAGCGCTCGGTTTGGTACAGCGCAGAATCCGTTGCGCCGGAGATGGCCTCTGTTGTGCTATTGGCGGTGCCGCCGGAGAAATACTGATCGGCAACATAAGTAACATCGCCAACAGTCAATGCTGCGCCACCGGAGTTAACCGCGACGACGAGTTTTTCGTTGCTGGGGATACCGCTACTTGATGAGCTTGAGGAAGAGCTTGAACTGCTTGAAGAGCTCGATGAGGAAGACGAACTACTGGAGGAGCTTGAGCTGGAACTAGAACTTGAGCTAGAACTGGACGAGGAGGACGGTTGCCCACCGCAGCCGCTGAGGGCTGTTGCGACCAGAACCATTAATCCACCGAATAACCTGCCGCCACGCAGCGCTGTATTGAGTTTTACCATAAAAATGCACCTTGACTTAATTTTATTGTGAGGAAGTTTTTGGCAGGCGCAGTTGTGTAAGAACCCTGCAAATGCCATTGCGTGCAGAGGGCTAAACACTCAAATCCAGCGTGAGTGAGAAAACGTTGATCCAACCTGGCTGGGTTAAAATTATTCTGCCGCTGGAGATAGCAATTACACCACCTGTAAAACCGCATTTTTTAAACCCCAAGGATTGTGAAAATACGGCTGATTTATCGCGAATTTAACGCCTGAGTAGGCCGCTTATTAATTAAGGAAATACAGATGTTT
>DAOQGS010000230.1:0-5974 GCA_035338675.1 Cellvibrionaceae bacterium | reverse complement strand
GCCAGTGCAGGTCAACAGCGCGAGCCTGGCGCTCACCACGTTTACCAACCACAACTTCAACGCATTTTCCCATCAGGTATTTAGCTCCAGCGATGACAGCTGGACAGAGGCCAGTATTAACGGTGTGAACCGTCCGGCCGATAGCAGCTTTACGCTTTTATCCGCCACCTTAATTGATGGCAATTCGCAAACCTATACCTGGGATGTGCTGGCGGGGGTGGTGGGCACCGATGGCTTGGGCGGCAGCAATAATCTGCTCACTCTGGTGGTGCGGCCTGATTTAAGCCAAAACAACAGTTCATTTGGCCCCCATTTTTGGGATCGCACCGCGCCAATCGGCGCGCCTAAATTAACGCTGGATATCAGCCCCGTGCCGGAGCCTGCCAGCTGGGCGCTGCTGTTGGCGGGTGGCGCTTTTATTCTGCGGCGCAAGCGCCGTACTCACTAATTGCCCGGTAGCAGGCAAAAATCCAAATGACCCGGCGCAGCGCCGCCGGGTCAAGGCTTCGCGCTTTTTATTCGGCAGTTTTCTTGGCTAGGAATATTTCCTCAAAGCGCTAGATTCATCCAGCAGCCCATGCGGGGCGTATTCATTAAGACTGCATTTGGCCACTTTTTTTAAGCTACGAGCATAATTTTTTGCCTGGCTCGGCTTAATAGCTTGTTGAAATACTACCTTGCCAGAGCGTCGCCACTTGCCGAATGACCCTTGCCGTTTAAGAAGGTGACACAGTGATAAAAATAATGCGTATTTTTGCTCTGTGTTTATTCGCCGCAGCGCCAGCTTTTGGCCTGCCACAGGCGGTGCGCACTGAGCTTAATAACCCTGCGGCCCTAGGCAGCGGCCGCTTTAGTTTTTTATTCAGCGATGTATACCACATCAGCTTGTACACCCCGGAGCAGGCCTTTAACCCCGCTGGCGCCTTCGCGTTAAAAATTGATTATTTAATGCCGTTAAAAGGCGCCGCTATTATTGAGCGCACGATTGAACTGATAAAGCGCCAGGCATTTGCAGACCAAACAAAATTAATGCAATGGCAAAATACTCTGGCTGGATTTTTCCCCGATGTGGATAAGGGCGTAAGCCTTACGGGGTTTAAAGATAAACAGGGCCACACGCAGTTTTATCGCAATGAGCAGTGGATAGGCGCGGTGGCAGATCCGGAATTTAGCCATTATTTTTTTGCTATTTGGCTGGCCGATGACACCAGCGAACCTAAATTGCGCCGCGCATTGTTAGGCCTGCGCTAATGGTGAGCAGCTTTTCCCAGCGGCTGCGCCACGGGTTATTGGCGCTGCCCTTAACCTTTGCAGGCCTGCCCATTTATATTCACGCACCGGATTATTACGCGGTTGAGCTGGGTATCCCACTTGCCACTATCGGCTTTTTATTATTGGTATTGCGCATTATCGATGCGGTGCAAGATCCGCTCATCGGCGCCTTGAGTGACCGCTTTTACCCTCACCGACAAGCCATTGTTGTAAGCGGTGCGCTGTTACTGGCCGGTGGTTTTTGGCTGATATTTCACCCGCCGCAGTTGATAAGCCACAGCGCACAATTAATTTGGTTGGCGGTGAGTGTATTTATTTGCACCACGGGTTTTAGCATGGTGAGTATTAATCTGCAGGCAGCTGGCAGCCTTTGGCTGATGCCAGCCCAGGAGCGCACCTTAGTTGCTGCCACCCGTGAGGCCTTAGGCCTGCTCGGGCTTTTATTGGCCGCCGTGGTGCCCGCTGTATTATTTAACTATTTGCCGCGCCCGGCTGCGCTACATAATTTAACGCTTATTTTAGTGCCGCTGCTGTGCCTGGGGGTGTGGGTATTTTGCCATTGGTTGCGAGGCGCCACACTTTTAACACCCGCTGCCCAGGGCTCCATGAGCTGGCGGGATTTATTTGCCTTTAAGTGGATTAATGGTTTTTTACTGGTGTATACCCTAAGCGCATTTGCCGCCGCCATCCCCGGCATTTTAGTTTTATTTTATGTGCGCGATTATTTGCAGTTAGAGCGCTACAGTGGCGTGTTCTTACTGCTGTATTTTTTAAGTGGTGTATTAGCTATGCCCCTGTGGCAGGCGCTCACGACAAAAATAAGCAAACCCGCTGCCTGGCTGTGGAGCATGGTACTCGCCTGCAGCGCATTTAGTGCAGCATTTTATTTACCGCCCCAGGCGTTAATCGCTTTTAGCCTGGTGTGTATCGGCTCGGGTATGGCATTGGGCGCTGATTTAGCCCTGCCGCAAGCCATAATGGCCGACCATATCGCTGCACAGCCGGAGGCTGCCAGCCGCTATTCTGCATTAATGGCATTTTTATCCAAAGCCGCTTTGGCCTTGGCCACCGGTATCGTATTACCCATTGTCGGTTGGTTTGGATTTCAGCCGGGTGCCAGCGCGCACAATGAGGTATTGCCCTTTGCATACGCACTGGTGCCCTGTTGCATTAAAGCCCTTTGCGCCGTTTTTTTATTCTATTGCAGCCGCCGCTATTATTTAGCGCCTGCTGCTGCGTAAATAAATCGAATATTAATCTGCGGCACGGGCAAAATTACCTGAGTTTATTTAAAAAGGCACAATGATATGTTGATGACTACTGCTTCTAAACACCGGTGGCCTCTGATCCGCAGATCCAGTGGGCGCAATTTTGGCTTTGCCGCACTGTGCTGTGCCGGTGTGCTGCTGTGTTTATCCGGCTGCGCGCGCATTAACGGCGAGGATTATGTGCACAATTCCCCCGCGTTTAATTTGCAAACATTTTTTACCGGGCCAGTTAAAGCCTGGGGCTTGGTGCAGGATCGCTCGGGCAGGGTCATTCAACAATTTGATATAGCCATGCAGGGCAGTTGGCAGGGCAATCAGGGTACTTTGGTGGAGGATTTCAGTTTTTACGATGGCAAAAAACAGCAGCGCATCTGGCATATCACGGCCAAGGGCGATGGCAGTTTTGAAGGGCGCGCAGACGATATTTTGGATAAGGCGCGGGGTTTAAGTTTTGGCAACGCCCTGCAGTGGACCTATGTAATGGATGTGCCGGTAAAAGATGGTTCCTACAGAATGCACTTTGATGATTGGATGTGGGCCATGCACGACGGTGTATTAATCAATCGCTCCTACATGAAAAAATTCGGTATCACCTTTGCTGAAATTACTATTTTTATGCAGAAGCAGTAGGGCCACTGAACAATTAAAAGGCCTCTTACGCCGGTGTGCGAGTTTGGATTTATTAAGCGCATTATTTTTTCGATTTCTGAGTGAGTGCACGCAAAATAGAATCTTCTGCTCATCCGCATGGGCGTGCCTGCGTAAAAGGCTTGGCACTATCCAAACCCATTCGGAGCCTATCATGACTAGTCGTAACGAAGCCCAAACAAAACTAAAACAACGCAGCCTAATCGCCACTAGCCTTTTAGGTGGCAGCCTTTTATTAACTGCTTGTGGCGGCAATGGCCACAAACCCACTCCAACAGTGGATTTAACCGCCGTGCGTGTTATCCACGCCAGCGCCGATGCGCCTAAAGTAAAAATCGCCGTGGATACAGGCCTTGCTGAAGGCGGCAAAAATTATAACTATCTAGAAAATACTGCCATCGTCAGCCGCAATGCAGGGCCTGTGGATTTGGTGGTAAAAGCCCAGTTGCCCGATGGCACCTCAGCCGATGTCATAACCGCTAAGGGCGTTAATTTGGCGGCTGATAAAGAATATGAAGTATTTGCTGTAGGCAGCGTGGCAAATAAAACATTGGAGCCGTTTATTCTCGCCCGCCCGGATAAATTTAATACCAGCAATGTGCGGGTTTCAGTTGCCCATTTAACTGAAGCTGCGCCCTTGGTGGATGTATACGTTACCGCCCCCGGTGCAAGCCTTGCCGCCAGCGCCAAACTCGGCAGTTTTTCCTATAAAGAAACCTTGGGGCCGGTGGAAATTCCCGCTGGTAATTATCAAATTCGCGTAACCGCCTCAGGCTCCACCACCGCCCTTTATGATTCCGGCACCTTGAGTTTAAAAGCGGGTGAGGATTGGGTGGCAGCGGCGGTGCCTAATGTGGTTCCTAAGGGCGCGCCCAATAAATCCCCCATTGGCTTGTATTTATTAAATGATCAAAGTCAATTATTTGTGCCCAGCGCCAACGACGGCGCAAGTTTACGGGTGGTGCACAACAGCGCCGATGCTCCGGCGGTGGATATTGTAGTAAATAATCAATTTGCCAGCCCATTGGTTAAAAACCTAAGCTTCCCTAATTTTACCGGTTATGTGACTGTGCCTGCGGCTACCTACAATGTAAAAGTGGCTGCTGCCGGTACTCAAACCACGGTAATTAATGCCGATTTACCCCTGGCCAAGGGTGCTAATTACACGGTAATAGCTCTGGATACACTTGCGAAAATATCCCCTTTAGTATTAGCTGATAAACCCCGCTCCATCGCCACCGAAGCGCAGCTGCGCGCTATTCACGGTTCCTCTTTAGCAGGTTTGGTGGACGTATATGTGACTGCTCCCGGTGCGTCCATTAATGGCGTAAATGCCGCTATAAAGAATTTCGCCTTTAAAGCGGACAGCGGTTATTTAGGCCTGCCGCCCGGTAAATACGCCATTAGCCTCACCGCCCCTGGCACTAAAAATATTGCTTTAGGCCCCTTGGATGTAACCTTGGAAGCCGGTGGTATTTATACTGTGCTGGCGAGGGATGAAGTGGGTTTGGGTGGCGCAAGTGTGACTCTTTTGGATGATTTCAATCCTTAATTAAGAGTGCGGCTTATTTGCATAAACGAGCCGCAAAGCTAACTACAACGTAACTATTCAGCATCTTTTTGTGTGGCTGGAGGTAATTCCTGCACTGACTGGGAACTAACGCGTGTGTGTTTTAGTGCTGTGACCCCGTAATCCAGCGCCCGCAGTGGTGACTACAGGTTAGTGCAGACACGCCGTGAATACATCCGTGTAGGCTCGTCAAAAAGGTCCCTCTTTTTGACGGTCTGCACTAATCTGTAGTCACCACTGCACCACCGCGAATCGATTATGCCGGATGGCTAAACCCTCCTGAATTTGCCGCCCGCGCGGAAGAAGGGAGTAAAGTGTGCTGAATAGTTACACTACAAAAATACCCGACAAGTAGACTTGCCGGGTATTTTTGTAAGTGTTCAGCGCTGCAAAGGTTTGTAGCATTAAAGCGCTAGCCTGATTTTGCTAATCTGTGCGAGAGGCTTCTCCAGCATCAATAAAAAGGCGTTGATATCAATAAAAAGGGCATTGCCGGTCATGTATTTTTAACCGCTTTTATGCCCGTGTCATTTACGGCAGTTGATTAGCCGCTATAAAAAAATCCACAAAAGCTTTTACCACGCCAGATTGTTGTAGGGTTTGCGGATAATACAAATAAATCGGCGGGCAGATAGGCCAATAGGGCTCCAAAATTGGCACCAAATCCCCCTGGGTAATAAAACGCTCTACTACGGGCTCCAGCACTCGGCCTATGCCAAGCCCTTCTAATGCAGCATCAATAATCGCGTAGGTATCATTTACCACTAGGGCTACGGATAAATCCGCTGGCAGGGGGGCGGGGTAATTATCTACGGAAAATGCTAGGCGTTTATTGGAGGCGTGAAAGCGGTATTGAATATAGCGGTGGCCGGTTAAATCGGCGGGCGTTTTGGGGGTGCCGGTGCGTTTTAAGTAGGTGGGGCTGGCAAAAATGGCGTCGCGAATGCTGTGGGAAATAGGCCTTGCCACCATGCGCGGATCTAATTTATCGCCAAAGCGAATGCCAATATCAAAATTATGCTCAATTAAATCAATGGTGGCGTCATTAATGGAAATCTCCAGATTGATAGCCGGGTGCGCGCGGCAGAACTGCGCAAAGATATTTTTTAATTTCCAGTCGTAAACAAATTTAGGCAGTGTAATGCGCAGGGGGCCGGTGGGGGTGGTGGCCAATTGGGTAATATTCTCGAGTACCGCATCCAGGCCATCGGTGAGG
>DAOQGS010000229.1:0-5975 GCA_035338675.1 Cellvibrionaceae bacterium | reverse complement strand
CTTAGCCACCTGCAGGCTCACCTGCTGCAGCAGGTGAGCCTGCAGGTGGCTAAGGGCGAGGTAGTCACCCTGATCGGCCCTAACGGCGCGGGCAAAACCTCCCTGGTGAAACTGGTGTGTGGCCTGGTGCGGCCATCCGCAGGGGAGATTGTGCGGGCGGCGGATTTGCGCATCGGTTATGTGCCCCAGCGCCTGGCCTTCGATGCCACGCTGCCCATCAGTGTGCATAGCTTCCTGGCGCTAACCGGCAGCCAACAGGCGGCCGCCGAGGCCATGCAGCGGCTGCAAATTGAGGCACTAAAACACAGCCTGCTGCATTCACTCTCCGGCGGGGAGTTACAGCGGGTGTTGTTGGCGCGCGCTTTATTGCGGCGGCCTTCGCTTCTGATTCTTGATGAACCGGCCCAGGGCGTAGACATCAACGGCCAGCTGGAGCTGTATCAAACCATTGCCGACCTGCGCGATGAACTTAATTGCGGCGTGTTGATGGTGTCCCACGACCTGCATTGGGTGATGGCGAAAACCGATACGGTCTATTGCCTCAACCGCCATATCTGCTGCCAAGGCGCGCCGGAATTGGTCAGCCAGCACCCGGAATACCTGCAGCTGTTCGGCCAGAATGCCCCTGCCATCGCCATCTATACCCACCACCACGATCACGAACACAACCTACACGGCGATGTGGTACCCCAGGCCGGCCATATCCACGGCCCCGCCTGCAACCATCAGCACAGCAACCCGCTTAGCAAACCCTCAGCCCCCCTAAATAAACATCGCCACTGAATATGCCCGACTTTTTATTAAATGCGTTACTGGCAGGCTCCGCCCTTGCCCTTATCAGCGGCCCTTTGGGCAGTTTTGTGGTCTGGCGGCGCATGGCCTATTTTGGCGATACCCTCGCCCATGCCAGCCTATTGGGCGTGGCCTTGGGGCTGTTTTTACAGATCAACCCCTGGGTGGCTGTGATGGTGGGCAGCGCTTTATTGGGCGCACTCTTAATGCTCTTGCAACAGCAAAAAAACCTTGCCAGCGATACGCTGCTGGGCATTCTCTCCCACGGCGCCCTGGCGGCAGGTTTGGTCTGCGTAAGCCTAATGGCCAACCCGCAGTTGGATTTATTTAGTTTTTTGCTCGGCGATCTGCTCACCGCCACCCGCGCAGAAGCCCTCAGCATGGCGGGGCTGAGCCTGCTGCTGCTGGCTGTGCTTAAGCTCGCCTGGCGCCCCTGGCTGTGCATGGCCCTGGATGAAGACCTCGCCCGCGCCGAGGGCCTGCAGGTGGATGCCTGGCAATTGTTGTTTATGGTGATGCTGGCCCTGGTGATCGCCCTGGCCATGAAGGTAGTGGGCGTATTGCTGATTACTGCGCTGTTGATTATCCCTGCCGCCGCTGCCCGCCAGTTTTGCCAAAGCCCCACCGCCATGGCGGCGGGCGCGGCGTTGATCGGCGTGCTGGCGGTCAACGGCGGCCTGGCGGCTTCGTTTTTTTGGGATACACCGGCGGGCCCTTCCGCCGTGTTAGTGGCTGTGCTGGTTTTTATGCTGGGTTGGCTGCGGCGGCGAGCAGACTAAACCCACTACTGCCGCAGGATTTTTGCCAGGGGCCTGCCCTTGGCCAATTCATCGATCAGCTTATCCAGCTGGCGGATCAGCTGCATCAAAGGGTCGGCCACTGCTTCCACCTGCACACCGCAAACCTTGCCCGTGATCAAACTGCGCTTGGAGTTAAGGGCGGGGGCGCTGGCGAAGAAACTCGCCAAGTCACAGCCCTGCGCAATGCGCGCCTGCAGGCCCGCCAGATCATAGCCCGTTAACCAACAAATAATTTGATCCACCTCTTCTTGGCTGCGGTTTTTGCGCAGGGCTTTTTGCACATAGAGGGGATAAATCTTGCTAAATGCCGTGGCAAAAAGGCGCTCGTGGTTCATAGGCTTTTTCCTGCTTAAAAAATGTTAGTTAACAAAGTGGGCATAACCGCCCGTGCAATCGGTGCGGTCTGCAAAACCCCACTCCTAAGACGGTAAAACTTGTTAGCATAGCCGCCTTAAAATTCCGCTTAAACAGGAGCACCCCATGGAACCCAACGGCTCGCCCGCCCGCTCACGCCTACGCATTGTGTTATTGACCGGGCTAGGTATTTTGGTGCTGTTAAGCGGGGTGCTGGTGGCAAGCCAGGGGGTTTTTGGGCGCTTTTGGCAGCGGGCGGCGGAGCCGGTGGCGATTAAAAACCGCCAAAACCTCGAACTTTCTGCTCCGGATGGGCTGCTGGAAGCCGAGCGTTTAAGCCAATTACCCAAAGATCTGTTAAGCGCGCCTTTTTTGGCGGATCTGTTAAGCGACGATTTTGTTTTTTATTACCAGCACAATGCCGAGAAACTCGCAGTTATCGGCACATTGCGGCGCTTAGCCTTTGAACACAATTTAACGCTTCCCGAACAATTAATTAGCCAGCTGTTAGACACCCCCGCCCAGGTGGCCCTGTGGAAAGGGGACGAGGGTAAACTCAGCTATTCCCTGGCGCGTTTAGAGTTGGGCCTGGCCGCGCCTTTAGGCAAGGTGCTGGCAAATTTTATCAGCGCAGCAAGTGAAATTGCCCAAACGGATAAACAATTAAAATTTGCCGGCGAAATAAGCCTTAATAAAAATAAAGTGCCGTTTTTTAGCCTGGATTATTTATCCGGCCGCAGCTTATTGTTTGCTTTTCAAGGTGAACATTTAATAGTGGCAAGCCACCAGGAACTGCTGCAGGATGAACCGGGCCATTTTCGCCCGGAAGCGCAGACGATCATTGAGCAGTTATTTGCCAACCAACAACCGTTTAAAACTCATTTTAATCTCAGCGATACACAGCCCAAAGCACAAGCTCGCATCAGTTTAGATGCACATTTTTTTACCCTCGGTTATCAGGATTATCTTCCCGCTCTGGAGGGCGTGCGCTTTGAATTAAGTGAAGGCAAATGGCAGAGCTTTATCGGCTTAGCCAAAGGGGATCATAAGGCGCGTTTTGCTGCAGACCTCTGGGCAAAAGCACCGGCCGATGCCAGCCTGTGTGCGCTAATGCCGGTAAACCCCGCAGCGCTAAACAGCATAATTAGCGAGCAACAACAAAACCCTAAAATCACCCAAGCCTTTACAGGCCGCAGTTTTGTGTGTTGGTTTGCCAACGCTCCCTTAGCCAAACCGCTTATAGGTGCGGAATTAACTAGCGATGGCGCAAGCGCAGAATTTGATGCAGAAATTACCGCGCTGTTTGATAAAACCATCCGCAACAATAAAGTGCCTAAAACCACCGACGAAGCCGGCAATACAATTTCCCCAGGTGGTTATGCGCCGTCTAATATCCAAGTGACGGATGTAGAAGGCGGCAAACAATGGCAAAAAAGCGACGGTAAGGGAAAGCCCATTGCCACCCTTTTGCGCCAACACAATTTTATGTTGTTTTCCCTGCATGCACCTTTGCTGCAACACGGCGCCGACACACTGGCAAAACGCTATCCGGCCCTGGGCGATAAATTACCGAATAAAGAGGCAATGGCGTTATTTTTAGCCCCCCAGGGCCTAGCCACTTTATTGCAAACAGAAATTCGCCAAATGGCAGCGGATAATGACCTCGGCCCGCTGTTGCCCAAACTCACCGCGTTAGGTAAAAAACCCGCCCTGGTGGCGCAATTTGATGCGGGCAAACAAGCGGATTCTGCCATGAGCTGGTACCCGCTGCAGTGGAATAGCCTGTGATATTAACCCGGCAATTATTATTCATTTTAATGTTGCCGTTTTTATTTACGGCCAGCCAGCCTGCCTGGGCGGCCAATTCTGGCCCCGCAATGCCCAGCGAAAATGCAGCGCAGGCAGTATCCGCCCCGGATTTAACCCCCAGCCAATCGCAATTATTTCGCCGCTGGTTTATCACAATTGTGGATGCACAACTGCGCAAAGGGCCAAACCCCCGCTGGCAACAACAGGACTGCGCTGGCCTCGTGCGCTTTGCCGCCAATGAAGCGCTGAAAATTCACGATGCCAAATGGCAAAAAAATAATGGTTTTAACCCGGTTAATTTGCCAGCGGAATTAATTATTACTGAAGAGCAGCGTTTATTAGCCCAGCGCTGGCACATAGGCCAGGGCGCCACCGGCGCCTATGCGCGGGCCATTATTTTAGTGCAGCACAATACCGAGTTGGTGAGCCGGGATATTAATCAAGCCCAGCCCGGCGATTTATTATTTTTTGACCAGGGTGATGAGCAACACCTAATGGTGTGGATGGGGCATTTTATTGCCTACCACACCGGTAGCCCCACCGCCGCCGATAACGGCCTGCGGGCAGTAACGCTGCAACAATTAATGCATTGGCCCGACACCCGCTGGATACCCGATGCCAGCAACCCGAATTTTTCTGGAATTTATCGACTAGGATTTTTAAGCAAATGACTGGCATAACTCTTCTTCCCTATGATGTTTTATTCGCGCCCCAAAAAAATCCCTTGGCAAGCAATGGCCGTTACGCCCGCCATTTAATTAGCCGCTGCGCGCTAGTGTGTTTATTTATGGCAAGCTTAAGCCTGCTTGCAAAGCCAGCAATTTGCGAAGAAGGTGACGAGGGCGCCGCTGAGCAGGCCAGTAGCGGTGGCGGCGTGCCAAAACCTCCCTTGGGGGAAAAATTCTTTTTATTATCCGACAGCGCCTTTGCCAGCACAGAAGAAGCCCGCGTGCGCATTGAAGCGCCGCAACAATACGCCATCAGCAGTTATGGCGGTGTGGATGTGCGCCTGTACCGCATCCCCAAACCTCTGGAATTTCTTCAGAAACAAAAAAACCTGCACCGCTTGCAAACCGAAGTGAATTACCAGGGCGATGGCATCGCCAATACACTCACTTATTTATGGGATAGCTGGTACAAAAACTCCCGCCGCTTAATGCAAAATGTTTTCTCCGCCGAGGCGCGCACTGCGGTTATTAATACCACGCCGCAATTGGGCATGGGGGAGGCGCTGAATAAAGCCCCCACCTATACCTATCAAAGCCAATTTGCCCCCCTGCCCAATTTGCCATTGGTGGATGAATTTCGTTATCCACTGACAGCAGCCACCACCATTACGCCGCCCAATAATGTAAAACTTGATGGCTCCTCCAGCGACTTTTTCCCACCTTCGGCGGGCAATATTTATTTGCCCTTGGGTAAGCGCCCACCGGGTTTATATTTGGTGGAAGCCTTTGTGCATAACGTGCGCGCCACCACTTTAGTATTTGTCTCCGACACTTTGGCCATTACCAAAATTTCCGGCCAGCAATTAACTGTGTGGGCGGCGGATAAAACCACCGGCAAAGCGGTGAATAACAGCAAAATTCTCTGGACCGATGGCGTAGGTGTGCTGGCCTCCGGCGCCACCAATAATGAGGGTTTAGTGCAGTTAAAACACAACAGCCCTGAGCGCACCTATGTGCTGGGGGAGGATGAAAAAGGCGGCGTATTTATCGCTGAGAATTTTTATTACGACAGCGAAATTTACAACACCAAACTCTACGCCTTCACCGACCGCCCCCTCTACCGCCCCGGCGATACAGTTAATTTCAAAATACTCGGGCGGGAATTTAAAACCGCTAAAGATCACCAAGCCGCTAAAACACTGCCTATAACGCTATCCGTTATTGATGCCGCAGGCACCACACTGCAAACTCTTAAAACCCAGTTTGATAGCCTACAGGGCGCCCAGGGCAAATTCGCGCTGCCCGCCAATGCCGTGGCCGGCGGTTATGAATTGCAATTTAATTACGACAACCAGCTCTACACCAGCGCCTTTCGCGTAGCCGAATACGTCAAACCCCATTTTGAAATTAATCTGTTACTAGCCAAAAACCAATTTCACACCAAAGAAGCGGTGACGGGCAAAATTCAATTGCTCTACCCGGATGGCAAACCGGTAACCAATGCCCATATTGAATTAACCCTGCGCAGCCAACAATTAACCATGGTGGATGC
>DAOQGS010000228.1:0-5981 GCA_035338675.1 Cellvibrionaceae bacterium | reverse complement strand
ACCATTTCCCCGTTTAGCGGAATGAATTCGATTTTATCTCTAGAAACAATTTCGCCTGGTTCGCTATATGCGTAGGTAAAATCATCATATTCACTTGTGCCCACCAAATAAAAATTCTCATCCGAAATGATTCTCTTTCCATCCTCATCCGCATAGGTTTTAGCTTCGATGCGATAATTTTCGGAAACCTCAAAGGTGACCTCCATTGTTTTTTTACCAATACTCTGACCATTTAGCCTCCTTCCCCCATAGGGATAAGCTGAATTGTGGTAATAGAGTTTTTTCGGATATCCTGCGGGAGTTTCAACCGTCAAAAGATCCAGATAAGATAAAACTTCCCCGCCAGTTTCTGGGTCTCTAGCGTGCCCATAAGAAGCGCGCTGATTAAACAAATAGGTCCATGTACCCGTTTTATTTGTAATCGGATCAGTTACAGTTTTCGTTTTAACAGCTGCAACATAGGGGTTGTCATACAAAGTAAAACTTGGGTGCAGCCTTACGCGCTGATAGGTATATTCCGTTTTACCACCGTAAGGATAGGTGACGGATTTAATAGACCAACTCCCTGTTGGATCTTGCAGGGCACCACTGTTAACTGAATTATCAACAAGACCATAGTAATCATATTTAATTTTGGTCTGGTCGGGCCTTATTACTTCGGAGAGTTTATAATTGGTGTAAAGACTATTGTCATTAATAGGATCATAATTGTATGTCCATACCTGCTGCGCACCATCGTTTGATGAACCGATAATGTGCGTCAAATGCGACATGTCACTATTTCCGGACGCGACACTATAACGAAATTCTGCCTTAGCATACTCTGGCGCGCGGATAATAGATTCAATATTCTTGTTGCCACCGTATTTAATGGTCAGCGAGTTTCCTTTTAAATCCTCTATCTTTGTGGTGTACCAGCTAGGCTCTTTTTGATCATTTACAAAATGCCCCATGGTATAGGTTAAACCTTCTGGGCTTAGCACTTTTATTTCACCGCCATTACAAATCATTCTCCAGTTAGAGGCTGTGATAAGACTTCCGTCATTAAACAAGCGGCTCAGCACGAGAAGCTCACGACCACCGTGCGACATTTCAAGGGAGGGATTATCTTTAGTGGTGACACTCCACTGTGACTGGGAACACACTTTTCCAATGCTGAGCTGATCGGGCGCTATTACTCGCCCATACGAGATAGTCCAACCAAACCCATACGGGCTTGGCTCTGGAAATTGCCGAGGTTGAATCGAGTTATAAACTCGTTTAATGCTGATATCCATCCCGTGATTCCCTGGGATATGAAGATCAGTATTAGTAAGCTGTATCGCCCCTGTGTAAGTATCTATATGCTCACCAGATTGACTGGTCTCATAATCTACTGCTCTTCGGCCGCCAACTTCTATATCGAAGTCTCTTAACGATGATTCTGCCAAAGACAACTGTGCTGAAAGCACCAATAGCCAAGATACAGCCCGCGAGAAAAATCTGATATTGCAGAACATACACTCCTCCAATTGTCCATTGAATATTTTTCGGCGGCACCCTATCATATTCGAACCAAATAAAGGAACCTAATTTCATGAAAAAACAAATAGCCTTTTTGATCGGCGCTGGATTCATTTGTATCGGCTATTTCGTCTGGCATGCAAACAATGAGATTAAACACCCCAGCCTAACTACCCTGAGTGATCATGACCGCATGAAACTCTCGCCACCTGTCGAACAGCCAAACGAACAGAAAAGCCCTGCAATCCAATCCAATCAGAACAAATTAAACTACCTTCCAGAATCCATCAGCCAGAAAAGCAATCCCCTCAAAAAAGAGGATGTAATTAACGCCATGGATAACAGGCTTAAGAATAATGTTCAAACAAGCCCAACCTCACATAACAAACCAACGACAGAGAAATTGAACACCCCTCCGCCCAGACGAGATGAAGACTTGGCATTTAACACGCCAAGCGTTGTGGTACACACCCAATCTCGAAAACAAGAAGTTGAAAAGGCAGACATACCGCCCCCACCCCCAACACACCTACCTTTGCCTCACGGAAAAATTCAATAAGGGTCGAATATAAAAAAACCCGCGATTTTCATCGCGGGTTTTTTATTGCTCAGGCTGAAAATTAATTACAGCCCACGCGCGCATCTGAAACCACAATATCATCGAACCAGATATCAGAAGGCTTAACTACGGAGCCAAAACCACCGCGCCAACCAAAGTGCACATATGCTAAGTCCATGGAGCTAACCCTGTCTGCGCCATTGCCGTTTTGCCAAGCATTCCCATTTTCTGCGGCCAATACTTGCTTATCATTAATCCAAGCGTACATTTTGCCACCCTCATCAAATAAGGCATATTCCACACAGGTCCAAGTATTCGCAGGCACTTTTGCGGTTGAATCCCCAGCGGAAGCAAATGTAAAAGCATCACCAATAAATGTCATACCGCCCAAACGGGTACCATCGACAATACCGTAGCGTATTTCGTTAGTCGGGTTGTTGCTTACGTTGGTCATGGTGCCCATAAAATGTCCGTGGTTACCGGGACCTGAGCTGCCCACTCCGCCCAGCTGAGTTGAGCTATATACCCAAGCGCGCACAAATAATTTATTAACCCCCTGCGGCACTTGCTTAACCAAAAATACCGGTGACGAGGTCGTGTTATCTACTTTCACCCGCAAGGACTTAGAGCCTGAGTGCGCCCGGCTGCTGTCCACCAATGCACTGTAGGTTGAGCTGCTGGTATTGGGCAGCTGGCTGTGGGTGATGATGGACTGCCAACCGGCGGGTGCTGAGCCACTGGTGCCCGCTTCAAAGGTCTCGCTGATGATGGCCGTGCCGCCGCCAGATGACGACGAGGTTGAACCACTGGAGCTACTGGAGGAGGACGAGCTGCTGGCGCCGAACTCTTCAGCCGCGTAGCCGGGGTAGCGGGTTGAGGCGTCCAGAGGTTGTTTAACCATATAGTCCGAGCCGCAGCCGATACGCTGGCTAGAGGTGGCTACGTTGTCGTACCACACGGTCATATTCGGGGTGGTACCTAGGTTGTTAAAACTTTCGTAACCAAATTCGAGCTTGGTGTAACTAGCGGGCCCCCAGGGAATTGTGGCGTTGCCGTATTGGTTGTTATAACCATTTTCAGGTTTTTTATCGGCGTTGGTGGCAATACGAGTCGCCTTAACGTGCAGCTGTTCGACGTTTTGGTTATCCCAGAATACTTGCACCTCGCTGGCGGGGCCGTTGTAGTGAGCCTCTAAACAGTACCAGGTGTTCTTGATCATGCGGGCGCCGACTGTCTCATTACATACAGTGTTATCAGCACCATAGGAACCAGAAATCATTTCAAGGTCATCCCAGCCACCGCCGTAGCGGTTGACATCCAGCTGACAGCGATGATCACCCACGCGCATTTGCTTCTGACCATCCACCGCGCGCAAGAAAACACCGTGCGGGCGAGCGAAACCCTGCTCCGGATATTGTTGAGAACCGCCACTGCGCACAAACGCGCGCACCCAGAAGTTACTGCTGGGCACGTTCAGGCTTAAAAATTGGCCTGCGGAAGAGGTGACCTTAACGGACTTGGAGCCCTTATAAGCCTGGGTTGAATCCAGGGTGCCGGTGCTTACGCTGCCGGATTCAAAATCCATACAGGCAAAGGTGCCGCTACAGGAGGCATCGCCTACGACATTGTAGGGCGCGATATTGGGGTAACCGCTGGAGCCTGAACTGCTGGAACTTGAACTGGAGGAGCTAGAGCTTGAGCTGCTGGATGAGCTGGAGCTGGAACTCGAACTTGATGAGCTTGAGCTGCTAGAGGAATTGGAGCTGCTATTAGATGACGAACTTGAGGAACTTGACGAGCTAGAGCTAGAACTTGAGCTTGATGAGCTGGAACTGGAGCTTGAAGAGCCTTCGCCAGTGCCAGAACACGCGGTAATGGCAAGGGATAATAGGGCTACAGAGCAAGCACTAAAAGGAATGCGCTTAAGAGTGCGAAAGTCATGTACAGACATAGGGTTCTCTCGGTGAAAAAGGGTCAGCAGTTTTATGGTTGTAATAAGGAGTCTTTTAGGATGATCACTAGCCCAAGCGGGGTGTGCCGGTTAGCGGCATTCTTGTAACCCTTTTGGTCAATATGTATTTTTCGGCATGCTGAAAATTTACACTACCCACCGGTTCACATTCCGCCCACAGCTTAAAATCGCCCCTGCGTCAATGAGAATTACGTCACAAAATCTAAATATTACAAAATAAAAATCCGCCTTCGCCGAGGGCTTTTTTACGCCTTCTGCTGCATGCGCAAAAAATAGCCTGCGCGCAGAAAAAGTTAAGGGGTGGCCTAGAGCCGATAGTTTGCAACCACTAACATCAAAAACCCGAAACAACTTCAATTCCTTCCCGCAAGCACAAGTGGCTACCACACTTTAAACCCGCCTACAAGCTATGCACTCAGAAAAACCTTGTCTACCATCGCCCAAATGTTGCCCATAGGGTTGTCAGTTGCATTAAAAAAGTGCGCCCAGTGTTTTTTAGCGTCTGTGGTGCTGCAAACCCCAATCAACTAGGAGCTATTCGCCATGATGTGCACAGATTTTTTTCCTCAGGTTTTGCGCCGTGTCTAGGTTGCTCGGCTGGCTGCGCCGTTTAGGCGGCCTCACCTTAATTGTGGCCTGCAGCGCCCCGTTGCCCCACAGCCGCAGCTTGAATCTGCTGGAGCAAATTCAGCGGGCTGGAGAAATACAGTTCGTCACCGCCAACGGCCCCACCACGGTGTACGAAGGCGCCGATGGATTAACGGGTTTTGAATACGAATTGATGCACCGCTTTGCCGATCACCTGGGCGTTAAAACGCGTTTAGTGCAACCGGGCAACCTGCAAGACATAGTCTTTACCCTCAGCCAAAACCCCAAGGCCATAGGTGCAGCGGAGCTGGTTATCAATCCGGGGCTGATGCGCCAACTGGATTTTGGCCCCACCTATGTGGCGGTGGCGAGCCTAGTGGTTAACCGCATCGGCTCAGCCCCCATCGAATCCCCAGCGCAATTGGTGGGCAGCCGGCTGGTGGTGCGCCAGGGCTCCGCCCAGGAGGAGTTTCTCACCCAGCTGCAAAAAAGCCTGCCTGAGCTGAGCTGGCAGAGCATCCAGGGCGACCCGGTACAGCTGCTCGATCGCGTCAACGAGGGCGAGGCTGATGCCGCCCTGGTGGATCGCTTAGCCTTTGAACAAAATCAAGTGGTGTTCAGCCAGGTGCAGGCTGCTTTTGCCCTCGAAGCGGAACAGCCCATTGCCTGGGCCTTTGCCCGCAATCGCGATAAAAGCCTGCAGCAGGAAGTGGAGCATTTCTTTGCCCGCCTCAAAAGCGATGGCAGCCTGGCGCAACTCACCGAGCAATACTTCACCCAGCCCAGCCTGGAGCTGGACCAGAACCTGCGCAACTTTCGCGACCTGATGCCCAAGCGGCTTGCGCCCTGGCGGCCAACCTTAGAAGCGGCGGCCCGCCAATATCAATTGGATTGGCAGGTGCTGGCCGCCATTGGTTATCAAGAATCCCAGTGGAATGCCAAGGCCGTCTCGGAAACTGGGGTGCAGGGTTTTATGATGCTCACCAACATCACCGCCAAAGCCATGGAGGTGAACAACCGCCTCAATGCCCGCGACAGTATTTTTGGCGCGGCCCGCCTGATGCGGTATCTGCTGGATCAACAATCGGCGTTTACCTCACCTGCGGATCGTTTGAATTTAGCCCTGGCTGCCTACAACATCGGCCTTGGCCATGTGCAGGACGCCCAAGCGCTGGCGGCCAAAGCCGGTAAAAACCCGGACGCCTGGGAGGCGGTGAAACCCTGGCTTGCCAAGCTCGATGAGCGCGACACCTACAGTAAAACCCGCCACGGCTATGCCCGCGGACAAGGGGCGGTGCTCTACGTGGACAGCATCGCTACCTACCAGGAGCTGTTGACCCTCTACGAGCAGACCGCCTC
>DAOQGS010000227.1:0-5992 GCA_035338675.1 Cellvibrionaceae bacterium | reverse complement strand
GCTCGTCTTTATAATGAGCCTCACTGGCTGCGACGGTAGAACCATACAAAAAGACGATACGGATTTTGCTATAAATGGTGTATTTATCAACGGCCACACCTATAACTCCGACCCGCTGCGCGAATGCACCGTCTTCTACGTTTGCACCCATCGCTTACGCTTTAATAACGACGGCACCGGGTTATACACTTCGCTCGAAAAAGAAAATACATTCACCTATAAAATTGCCGACGGCCGCATTACAACCGAACTCGTTGGCGCCGGTGATATACCTCAAACCCTGCAATTTAATGTATGGACCCACGCCATGGAGCTTAACCGCGTGGATACTGGATTGACGTTTCGCTTACATTCAGAAGATTAGAAGTGTACAAATCCGCCGAGGAGCTCTCGTGTATACAAGGGTCGGGGATTTCATCGGAGGCGTCCAAAAATACACTTGTTATTAACCCGGCGGATAAATAGATCGTCCTGATTTATTTATCCTTCGCAGCGCTAAAACCGTCGAAAATGCGTGGATTTTCTAGTTTTAGTGCAGCTCGCGGCGGTTTACACCGCCGAGTGCGGCATCCATGCCGCCATTATTAACCCGGCACTAATTGTCGCCGGGTTAATAACACTGGAGTCAATGTTATCGTCGGCCGCCGTGGATGAATAAACGGTGTTCGTCCTCATTCCTGCGCCCTGCGCGGGAACAGGTACCTAAAAGCCAATTACCCCAGCCTAAAACGGCAACACCAACTGCCGCTCCACCGCCACAGGCTTCGCCTTGGCTTTTTCCCGCCGCAAGCGCGAGCCATGTTTAGCCAGCACCTCAGGCGTAGTTACCGCTGCCTCGGGGCTGCGGCGAATTGCGGTGATTTGCGCTTTCATCTGGGCGATATTAGCCGCTGCATCTACACAGGGCGGCGGGTAATCCCCTAGGGCAATACCTGCGGCAATATCCGCCGGGTGGAAGCGGCGCAATTCCGGCAGCCAGCGTTTTACAAACTGGCATTTAGGGTCTTGATCAATTAATTGTTTGGTGGGGTTGTACACGCGCATTTGATTAATCCCCACGATGCCCGCTTGCATTTGTATTTGCGCAAAATGAATACCCGGCTCGTAATCTAAAAAGCGTTGCGCTAAGGGATATTGCAACCGGCGCCAGTCTAAATGCAGGGCAAAACAGGCGACGTTTACCAGCATGGCGCGCATTCTAAAATTAATAAAACCCCGCGCCGCCAGGCAGCGCATACACGCGTCCAATAATGGAAACCCCGTGCGCCCGGCCAACCAAAGTTCCAGCATGTGCGGGTTGTCGCTGTAACGCAGGGCAGCATAGGCGGCATTTAACGGCGCGTATTCCATACCCGGCTCCGACTCCAACCGCTGTACAAAATGATCCCGCCAATACAATCGGTGGCTGAACCCTTCTAAACCCTGCCGCCAGGCCTCGGCCTGGGCTGTGCCTGCGGCCTCCAGCTCATCCATACGGGCGGCGGTTGCGCGGAAAATCCGCCGCAAACTTAAGGTGCCCAGGGCGATGTGCGGGGAGAGCCGTGAGCCTGCGGTAAACGCCCGGTTGGGGGAGCTGATACCGCCGCGATAAAACGCACTGCGATGATTTAAAAAGTCCGCCAAACAGACCTGCCCGGCCTGTTCAGACACCGCCTGCAGATGGCGCCACTGCACCTGCGGGGCGCTCGGGCACAGGCGCAACCAGGCCTGCTGCTTGCGCCCGTCATGCAGCCAGTCAGCTTGATTAAAGGGCAACCCCTCTGCCGGGCTTAGAATGTGGTGGGGGGCCGCAACCGGCGGGGTTTGCCATAGGCGCTCATGCACAATTTGGCTGCGGCTAGCGCGATTGCCCGCGCGCACCACACCGCACTGGGGCAGCTCCACAAAAGCGATACCGCGCATTCGGCACCAGCGGGCCAGGGCTAAATCGCGCCGGTAGGTAAGGTTATTGCCGGTTTCTTCACAGGCGAAGATGGCTTCAAAAGGATAGTGCGCGTGCAGTTGATCAAGCGCCACCAGGCACTCCCCCTGCATCACCACCAGATGACTGCCCCGCATCTGCAGGCTCTGCTGTAAGCAGGCCAGTGCCTGTAATACGGCGGCTAATTGCATGGCGCTGGCATCCGGCGCCCGCCACAGGCTGGGTTCCATAATGTATGTAGGCATTAACTCAGCGCTGCGGGCGAGGGCTGCTTGCAGGGCTGGGTTATCGTCCAGACGTATATCGCGCTTAATCCACCAAAGGCTGCGCCTGAATCGCTCCACCGGCTGGCTCCCATTTGGGTTGGCTCAAAAGCGCTTGATACGCACAGGCAGCGGATTGCTATTTATGCCTTGGCCAGCAGGTAATGTCTCAAAGTAAGCGTGAGCGGCCTTTTTCACCACGGGCAGGGCCTAAAATTTCTCTCCTATGGAGGGGTGCCCCGAAGGAGTGGGGTGCTAAATCGCTGAGCTGTTTTTTGTTCGAAGCCCACAATTGTTGATAAAAGAAATTATCGGTAAAAGATTTCCATGTCCCCTGAACTAAAACAGGGTTCCCTACCGCAACCACCCCGGCAGGCAAGCCTGTCACCCCTTAACAGAGGGGAATTTTAGGGCGTGCAGATTCCAACAATTCTTATGCAGGGATGTATTCGCGGCGAGCCTGCAATAACCAGTATTCATCACTGCAGGGGTTGCTGTATTAAAATACTCGCCGGATGGTTTTGAGTCGGCGCTCAGTTACACTAAAAAGATTCAAAAAACAGTTACACGTTCCTCCCACTATTCGGCAATACAAACAGCCAGCGGCACGCGTAGTTTAAAGACAAAACTTACTCCTTTAGGCTCAGCCTGCGCCACATCAGCATCTAAAAGTTCAACAGCAATATCACCGCCCATTTCCAGCAAAAATTGTTTTACCGCATCCATACCCACACCGCGCCCGGAAATATCATCCAGCGTTTGTTTAGTGCTGAGGCCAGGGATAAAAATACTATTGGCAATTTTAGCGGGGCTGTTTACAGCCGTGGCATCCACCAAACCCAGCTCCAAACCCTTGTGATATAAACGATTTAGATCCAGGCCGCGCCCATCATCGCGCAGTGCTATACACAGCGCATTATTCACCAGATTTACCTCAATACTGATGGTGCCAGCTGGGTCTTTATGTGCAGCCATGCGCACAGCTGCAGGCTCAATACCGTGATCCAAGGCATTGCGCAATAAATGGGTGAATATTGCCCGCAGGCGCTCATGGACCGCCTCTTTTATTAAAATACCCGCATCACTAATCACCACCTTGGGGGTTTGTTTACCTAAGGATTGCGCCATCTCAGGTAGGGATTCAACAAGGGCGGCAATAATATCGGCCAAAGGCGCTGCAGAGGATTTTTCGATTATGGTTAAAATCGACTGAGCGGATTCCGGTAGCACTGCTTTAATCTGCTCAGCGTTTGTTTTAATTTCCTCGATGCCATCTCGGCTCACCCACACCCCATCGCCCCGCCCTGATAAAGGGGGATTGTGCAGCATGAGAGTGCGATAAATATCCTTATAATCATCTAGCGCGACCTCAACTCGTTTAATCGCCTCTGTAACTTTTAGGCGCGCCTGATCGGCGTTGTGGCTACGGGCCTGTTCAAAAATGGTTTCCGCCTCATGAGCGGCATTGGCAATATAATTAAAACCATGGATACGGCTATTGCCTTTAATGGTGTGTATATTGCGAAACAGCTTATTTAATAGGGCGTTATCCAGGGCGCCTGCACTTTCCAGCAGGCGCAAGCTTTCACTGAGGTATCGCTGCGCCGAAAGTGAATAATCGGTAAATTTTTTCACCGATACAGGCAATAATTGGCCGATAATTTCCAGCTCACGTCTTTTTACCCCCGCTTCATGCTCTAAGGCTTTTAATTCGGTGCTATCGCGTATGGATACCATCAAACGCACCACGTTACCCTGGGCATCTAATATAGGGCTCCAGTCTAACGAGAGAATTTTGATTTTCTCGGCAATACGCAAGGGGTATTCGCGGATCAGGATATGGGCGTTCATGACATAATTCATTTCATCTTCACCGATCATAGAATTAATACCCGAACGCATCTGGCAGACCAAATCGTCATCCAACAATGCATCTTTAAATAGAAAACTTATAACATCTTGCCCGGCGATGGTTTTGGTTTCAAAAATAGATTCTAAGTGGGCTGAATACTCATGGTGGATCACACCGCCCTCTTCAATGGCCAACAAACCTTGGCGCATATTGGCCAGCAGGGTTTGAATATCCTTGTTTTTTTCCGCCAAATCGCGGGTGCGCTCAGCCACTTTAAATTCCAGCAGGCGGTTTTGCTCTTCCACCTGGCGCTGCTTAAGCTTTTGCAAGAACACAAAATAGGCGATAGAAACTGCAATTAAAACCGCATAAAAGGTGTAGGCCCACCAGGTTTTCCAGGGCGGCGGCAATTGCTCCAGCACTATGGCTTTAGGCTCGCTTGTCCAAACGCCATCGTTATTGGCGGCGCGCACTTTAAAGGTGTAGGTGCCGGGGCTTAAATTGGTGTATTGGGCCTCACGGGCGCCGCCCACTTCGCGCCAACCGCGATCAAACCCCTCCAGCATATAGGCGTAGGTATTTTTATAGGCGCTGCGATAATTTAATAGGGCAAATTCGAATGAGACCATTTTTTTGGTATGATCCAACACAATTTTATCCGTGTTGTTAATCACTTTTTTAAGCAGCGAGCCCGGCTCATCCACACTTACCGATTTGGCAAATACTTTAAAGTCCGTCAATACCACAGGTAATTGCTGCTGATTAGTGGTGAGCTTTTCCACATCGATAATAATCAAACCATCGGTGGTACCAAAAATAACCTCCCCCGCCGAGCTGGTCATGGCGGCACCGGTATTAACAGCACCACATTTTTTGCCGGCAAAATACAGATAATTTTTTACATCCAGCGTATCGGGGTTAAAGCGCACTATACCGTTATTAGTGCCCAGCCATAAATTACCCTGCCTATCCCCAGTCAAAGCGCGAATACCACTATTGATAAAACCATTGTCAGCGGTAAAAATTTCAAAGTCATCGCTGTTTTCGCGGTATAGATGCAGCCCATCATTGGTGGCAAACCACAGGCGTTTTTTACTGTCCTCGTAAATATCCAACACCGAACCTGAGCGCAGGCTATTGGCATTACCCTCTTCGTGCCGATAATTTTTAAAACTACCGGTTTTATTATCCTTAAGGCTTAAACCATCTGAAGTGCCTACCCAAAACCGCCCCTGGCTATCTTCAAAACAGGTCCAGGCGATATTATTAGCCAGGCCACCGACGCTAGCATTGTATTTAGTAAATTGTTTTTGCTGTGCATCGTAGTGGTTAATGCCTGCGTAATGGGTACCCACCCACAGGTTATTATTTTTATCCTCACAATAGCCCCACACAATTGAATCGTGCAGCTGCGGGCCGCTGCGTTCATCGGCGTTGGCTAGGGTGGCATTAAACGGCATGACCTCGAAGCGATCGGCAGCAGGATTAAAGCGAGAAAACCCCTCCATCCAGGTACCCACCCAAAGAATTGATTGCCTGTCCAAATAAGCCGACAAGGTGCCACTGGCCGGATAATTACCTAGTTTGTTGTTGTAGTATTTAAAGGAGGCATGCTGGCGATCAAAATAATCAACTCCCTCCCCCAACGCCAACCATAAATTTTTATGCGAATCCTCGGCTATGCCTAAAACATTATTATCTGAAATACCTTTATTTCCTTCATTATTTTTGCGGTATACGGAAATAGCTTCCGAACTATGATCGTGAAAACTCACCATGCCGGGGTAATGTCCGACCCAGATATTCTTGTTGTTGTCCTCAAAAAGTGACATGGCAGCGGCAAAAGGGGGAGCGCCCGGCGTACCATATACATAGTTAAAGCGGGTAAATTTACCCTTCGCCTCATCAAATTGAGTTACTCCGCCGCGCCCTAGGCCAAGCCAAATACGCTCGTCA
>DAOQGS010000226.1:0-6004 GCA_035338675.1 Cellvibrionaceae bacterium | reverse complement strand
ACTATGGGCGCGTATCACTGCTTATTAAAAATATGCCGGTGGATGACCCGGAGAAATATGGCGCAATAAAGGACAATACATTTTCACTGTTGCAGGGGCTTAATGCGCGCATTCTCGCTTTGGAAGATCGCTGCGGTCTGTTAGAGGAGAAAGAGAGTTTACTTAAGATATCCCAGGATGTTAATGCGGTGATGTCGTCTATCAAACAATCCTATCAAGCGGTAATGCGGCAGATCCTAACGGAAGTTGAAAATGCCGTTGAAATGATTGAGCATCGTCTGCCCCATCTGGCTCTAAATGAAGTGGACGAAAGCTTCATGTTCAGTGTGACAGATCAGTTAGTAAAAGAAACCAACGAAGTTTTTAACAATGGGCTTAAAGTGGATGAAATATTTGAGCGCTTAGAGCAGGCTTTGCAACGGGCTGTAAACACTGTTGATAAGGAATCAATAAAACAAGAATTGGGCAGTAAGAGTTCGCAGAGGGGGCCGGATAAATCGGTTGAATTGTTTTAGTTTCTGCCTATGTTTATTTTGGAAATCCTTCTTGGCTCTGTGGATTAAAAGCTTTAAAGCATTGATATAAAAGTTGTACACAGAAGAAAATAACTGTATTCGTGAATAGCTGTTTTGTATTTCTTTATTATTTTAGGGCGCGTCAATTGGCCTGCTGTTAAGGATGTCTAATGACTGATACCACTCTTCGACTTGTCGTCTACCTAGGTATAAGCCTGGTTTCCTGCGGCTTGGTATACGCCACAGACTCGCTGTATTTAGCGATGGCAGCCCTGCTCATACTGGGCGCTATGGCCGCTTATGGCGTGGCGCAGGTGCCAAGCTTGGGGCAATCTGTGCAGGTGCACAACCAAAACCGCGCGAATGATCTGCTGCATCAAACCCATCAGGTGTTTACTGATAAACACAGGCGTACCTGTGATCAAATAAATTTAGTAGCCCATGATATTCGCGACGTGGTCGAGCGCAATAGCCTTGCACTGCATTCAAGTTTTCAGTCTTTAAGTGCAAACGCCATAGCTGAGCGCGATATATTAGAGTCGGTTTCCGCCCACCTCTCCACGGGTGCAGCCGAAAAAGATCACGCCAAAACTGTATCGCTAGCGCATTTTGCCAATGATATGGGCCGAATTTTGGACGATTATGTGCGTTTGTTTCTGGATGTGAGCAGTAAAAGTATTCAAGCAGTGCATAAAATTCAGGATATGGTGAAGCACTTGGACGGTATGTTTGGGTTAATTAATGAAATACGCGGCATTGCCGACCAAACTAACCTGCTAGCCTTGAATGCGGCTATTGAAGCTGCGCGTGCGGGGGATGCGGGGCGCGGTTTTGCGGTCGTGGCGGATGAAGTGCGTAAGCTGTCAAAAGATTCCAACGAGCTAAACGATGAAATACGGCAAAAGGCGCAAAAAGCCAAAGAAACAGTCACCCAAGTTGAATCAGTAGTGGGTGAAATTGCCTCCATGGATATGAATTTAGCCATTGATGCCAAAGGACATTTGGATTCCATGTTGGCAGAGCTGGAGAAAATGAACCGCACCGTCAGTGATGGTGTTGCGAAGGGATCACAAATAGGCGATACCATGCAACAGGAAGTTTCGCGGGCGTTTGCAGCCCTGCAATCGGCTGACCAAATATCACAGATGCTGCGTCAGGTGACTAATTGCACCGAATTTCTTTATTCGATTCAGCAGGCTTTAGCGGCGGATGAGCATGGACGCAACCTGGAGGATAGCCTTGAGCATATGTTAAAACGCCTAAAGGCCCTTTCCGAGGCGCCAGACGTGCGCATGGATGTTAAAAATGTTGGCGGTATTGAATTATATTAGCTGCCAGCTAAAAATAGTGAGATGGTGACATACACCTGCGCAGTTAGAAGATTTTATGTGGCCTTATCTGTAACTACTGCGCCCCCTAACGCCTGTGTTCTTTGCTCTGCTGCCCGTTGTCAACGGATATTTAGGCGTTAGTTTTTTCAGTCTATAAAAATTGATCTACAGCTAATTAGGTTGCGAATGAAAATAGAAAAAAAATCTACGGAAGAAGTGCAAATAGTGTTGGATGAAGTGTTCGATTTTAAAAAGGCAGAAGAGTTTAGACTGCTCTATGAAGGCATCGCCTGCGCCGGTGTAAAGGTGGTTACTATCAACTTTCTGGCGGCGCGTTATATGGATTCTTCCGGGCTTGGGATGCTGCTCAATGTGCAGAGTTACTTTAAAGATAAAAAAATAGTAGTGACTCTGGCTAACCCTAATGAGCAAATCCGCAAGATATTTTCCATATCAAATTTTGATCGCCGCTTTACTATTCTCTAGCCAGTACCGAATATAACAGTAACAAACTGGCCCGTTAAGACTAGGCCGCCCGGTCTGGCGCGGTAATGCTTGTGCATAGGATGCTTTGATTAGGTCTGAATTCGTTATTATTTTGAAAAAGCACCAGTGTCTCCCTGCAGCCAGTCGTGGGCTTTCTTGCCCGCGACGGTTTCAAAATATCCCCGCCCCAGACTTAATCAAAGGTTCCTATATTGATGGGGGGTAAAGTGAAAGCATTAGTGGTGGATGATAACGCCTTTAATCGCGATATTTTAAGTTACATTTTAGAAGATGCCGGGCATCAGGTTGTGCAGGCAAATGATGGCTCTGAGGCTTGCCATATTTTTGAACGTCAGACCGACATAGAGTTTATCCTTATGGATGTCAATATGCCGGTAATGGACGGCTTTGAGGCGACGCAAATTATCCGCGCTATGGCCGGGGATAAGCCGGTGAGTATTATTTTTGTAACTGCCTGGGATAATCCTGATATAACGGTTAAATGTTTGGAGGTGGGCGGCGATGATTTTGTGCCCAAGCCTATTAATGAGCAAATTTTACTGTCCAAAATTAAGGCCCATCAGCGCAGCCAATCCCTCTATTTAAATCTAAAACGCACCAACGAAGACTTGCTTTATCATCAATGCATGGTGGAGCGGGAGCATAAAATTGTTGAGCATGTGTTTGCACAATGTGCGCAACGCCAAACCACCTTTTGTAAAAATGTGCAGCAACACAGTTCGCCCTCCTCTATGTTCAACGGCGATTTGGTTCTTACGGCGCCAGCGCCCAATGGGGGTGTATATGTGCTCGCAGGAGATTTTACCGGCCATGGTTTATCGGCGGCGATTGGCTCCCTGCCGGTAACGGAAATTTTTTACGATTACGCCCGCCGCCAGCGCTCTATTGCGCAGATGGCAAGAGAAATTAATAAACGCCTACATACTCTGTTGCCCATAGGTATGTTTTTTTGCTGCACGCTATTATTTATCGACCCGCAAGGCCAACAATGCATGGTTTGGTCGGGCGGCATGAATGATTTGGTGGTGTGCCCGGAAGGCAATTCTAACTTGCAATTTTTGCAGGCCGCCCATATGCCCCTGGGTATTCTGGAGGATGAGGAGTTTGACGATTTAATCCATATCCACGAATTCGGTTTGGGGGCGCGTTTATATATTTATACTGATGGCATTAACGAAGCAACGGATAGCGCTGGGCAAGTATTGGGGCACGAACCCGTTTGGGCGGTTATTCGTCAGGGGAAAGTCGGGCAGACATTGGACAAAATTGTAGAATTAGTCAAAACCTTTGAGGGAGACACAACCCAGCACGATGATTTTACGTTAGTTGAAGTGCTATTTACGCCTTTAATTCATGTGGATAAAACAACCCATGAGCCAGTGGATATAGCTGCGGAGCATTTGCGCGTGAGTTCATTTCCCTGGCGTTTAACGGCTAGGTTAAATGCCGATGATATGCGTCGTACTGATATGATTCAGCAAATTCTTGCATTTATAGGTACTATTCAAGGTGTTGAGTTGCACAAGGACAAATTATTTTTAATTGCCAGCGAGCTTTACAATAATGCACTAGAGCACGGCGTGCTGAAATTATCATCTGAGTTGAAAAATACGGTTGGTGGTTTTGGAGAATACTATAAACAGCGCTCTGAACGACTGGCTAGCTTGGAATCCGGTTACATAGATGTGGATTTTACGTTTGTGCGCGGTGATCCCAACGAGGTGCATATGGTTGTCAGTAATTCCGGTGAAGGCTTCCATTTCAGGCAATATTTCCCTAAAGAGCCCGACGGTGATACCCATGCTGGGCAAAATCATGGCCGAGGTATCAAACTGTTACGCCAGCTCTGCAAATCACTGGACTTTGATAATGGCGGCTGTACCGCTAAAGCTATATATCAATTTCAATAATTCCTTGCTTGCCTAAATTTCGGCTGCTGGCCAATATATTTACCGCTTAAGATAGTGCCGGTTGCTTATACTCCTCGGTCCTCGCGGTTTTTCCTGCGCATCCTTAAGTCAATCGTGTAAACTTGCAGCCCATGGGCAGGCTTTCGCTGATAAAGACATTGCCCCTAATCACTCAATAGTATTAAGTTATTAACCCGGCGGCAATTAGTGCCGGGTTAATAAAGGCGGCATGGATGCCGCATCAAAGGTGAGAACCGCCGCGAGCCGCACTAAACCTAAGAAAATCCGCGCATTTTCTTAGGTTTAGTGCAGCGAAGGCAAAATAGATCAGGACGATCTATTTTGCCGCTGGGTTAATAATGGGAGGCTTATATGTCCGGTATTTCCTTAATCGCCTTGGCTCTTTGTTGCGCTTGGGCAAGCGGTATTAATGTGTACGCAGTTTTATTGGTGTTGGGGTTAAGCGGTGGATTTAATTATCTGCTTCTGCCGGACGGTCTTGAGGTTTTGACCCATCCGCTGGTGATTATGTTTTTTGGTTTTATGTATTGTGTGGAGTTTGTTACCGACAAAATTCCCGGCGTGGATAGCCTGTGGGATTTTGTACATACATTTATTCGTATTCCAGTGGCGGCATTTTTGGTGGGGGCTCTATTTGAAGGGGTTTATCCGGATTGGCAGCTGGTTGCTCAAACACTGGCAGTAGTATTGGCGCTATCTAGCCACATAAGCAAAGCCTCTTCGCGCTTATTGATTAACACATCGCCGGAACCTTTTAGTAATTGGGCCGCCTCCTGTGGTGAAGATATACTTGTGTTTATTGCCCTCTGGCTTGCCTTTGCGCACCCAGTAGTATTCTGTTTAGTGTTGTTGGGTTTTGTGGCTTTAATTATTTGGCTGCTGCCGAAAATAATTAGGCTGCTAGTGGCGGTGATTGTTAAGCTGCGCAATTGGTTAACATCCAGTAATCTTGCGACTTAGGGGCGCGAAAAGTGGATTCCAGAGTATTAACTCGGCGGCTTATTGGGGTTAATGGCACCGCAGCTTTGCAGTGCTCGCTAGTGCGTGGCAAAAAAACAATGCACAGTCCAGCCTGTTGAAGTTCTTACCTTTCAGTACATGTTTCAACAGGCTGTGAAGTATTTAAAGCGCTGAACAGTCCAAACAGGCCGCCATAATGCTAAAGCCATAGGGTTTGGCGGCCTGCTCGAACGTATTAAATTGCCCTAGCGCAGGCTGTGAAAGTAGGTTGCTGATACGCGTAAACCACTGGCTTAGTGGCCCAGTCTGCACATGGCTGGATTGCTCTACCCAATTGCGAATAAGCTGTTCTTGGGCCGACAAATCGCGCTGGATCACTTTAAGTTTTGGCGTGGTTATTTTTTGTTGTTCGGCTACAGCCTTGACCACGTCATTTAAATAACCCAATTGATCAACCAAACCCAGTGCTTGTGCTTTGCCGCCGGTCCACACGCGGCCCTGGGCAATGGCGTCAATTTCCGCTGTATCGCGTTTGCGCGCTTCGCTCACCAAACTTAAAAAGCGTTGGTAAATGGATTCAACCCCTTGCTGGGCGATTTTTTCTGCTGTTGGGTCCATAGGTCTATCCGGGCGCATGGCGCCAGAGAGGGCGTGGGTTGCCACTCCATCGGTAAAAATGCCCAGTTTATTGAGCCCCTCATCGACGGTTGGGAACATGCCAAAAACGCCGATAGAGCCGGTAATAGTAAAGGGGGTGGCC
>DAOQGS010000225.1:0-6048 GCA_035338675.1 Cellvibrionaceae bacterium | reverse complement strand
CATAGCCGCCAGCATCATCGGCCACATCCGCCAAGCCGCTATAGGCGAGGCACTAATCCCCTTTGAGCAGCGGGTTGCCCGGGCTTTACAGGGTATTTACCAAAGCCAAGCCTGGTCGCCCACCCAACGCAAATGGTTAGAGCGGCTAGCTAAACAATTGGTACATGAAGTGGTCATCGACCAGAGTTTTGTAAACGACGTGTTCGGTGATGATGGCGGTGCCAAACAGCTTAATAAATTACTGAACAATAAATTGGATGAGGTGTTGGAGGCAATTAACGATGGGCTTTGGGTGCAAGCTGGCCCGTAAAATTGAACTTATTATTAAAGGTCTTATGCGCCCTCCTTTTCTAAGAGGAGGGCTAGGGCGCCCGGCCACTGTGGGGCGCTGAAATGAAAGAAAAAGGGAAAAAATACTAGCGTATTAGACTTAAAAACTGCTTCCGCCCCATAAACCTTTAACAGGCATTGGTGAGGCCACTTAGGCAACTATCGATGCACTATTACAAAAACACCACGATGGCACCAAGGGTAGCTCTGTTGTTTTCATTAAAAAACGCAGCAAAACTGCCCACTAAAACTCCATCAATAATTTGCGCTTCAGCATAAATCCAATATTTTGCTGATTTCAAAATTACTGGGTCCCCCGGGCCTGCTTCAGGCTTATTTGTCAATGCCTTGAGCAAGTGCGGCGCCCATTGATCGTAATGGGTACTATCAATTTCTGGTGGTAGCGGATATTGTTTCAGACTGGAATAAGACTGTATCGGCTGGGTGACAAAAACCGATGGCAGTTCTAGCGAAGTCTGATTTTTTATGGCAAAAGACATATCTTTTGCGATAGAGCTAGGCTCAAATTCGGCACTGAGTTCTGATCCACGACCGCCGAGCGTTCCTGAAGCGAATTTGCGCACTAAAAATACTGATTTTGAATTGGTCGTCGCAACAAACAGTTTTGTATCTTTGGTTGCAATAGCCTTAGAAAAATCACCCAGCGTAGATTCGATTGACGCCTGATCAACCGGTTTTACACTCGATATAGCAGGCGAAGTCGCCTCTACGGGTTTACTGTTTATTTGTTTATTAGGTGCCTCGGCATTGCAGGCGCTCGCAAAAAACGATGCAAATATAATTACAATAGGGAATATCTTCATATTAACTTCCGGCATTTCATTATTTCAATTAGCGCCTTAGCATAGTTAGGGTCAGTGGCATAACCTTTCTTCTGCAAACCCTCAGCCCACTCCACCGGATCAGTCAATTCAAAAAGTTCTCTATAACGCCTATTTCTCTTTAGAAAGGCTGTTCTGCCAGCTATTGATCCTTCAAAACTAAAATAAGCCTCAAACTTATCAACTATCCCAATCCTAACGCCACCTTTTACCTCATGAGTGAACACAGAGACAGATCCAGCCGGCCCCACCCCTTTGACGCCGAAAAGATTATAGCTGTACTGTTTGGTATATAGATCGGTAGGGACTTTTTTACCAAATGCAGACTCCAATATAGCCTGCGCCGTGGTAAGAGCTGCAGGGATTTTGGATTTAGCTTCCTCAATTTTTGCGCTGGCAAATACCTCTTTAGTAAATTCTTCTTTGGATAAGATGCCAAGATTTTTATTCGTGATAGGAACAACATTGCCTGCCTGGGCTTTATGTAAGGTTTCTCCTGCTAAAACGTTTTGCTTAACCATATTAAAAGTGCGATACGTTTCAGTGCGCAGGTGATCCAAGTCGACCCCGATTGTCCATCGAATGGATTTCGAGCCGGTTTTATCTTTTACCTTGTCACAAACCGCTAAAACTTCATTCATTTTTTTAATAGTTCTGCCGCCTACGTCTATTCGCCCATCCGGTGACGCAGCTCCGACAGATACGCGTTGGAATTGCCTGATCGCCGTTTTTGTATTGGAACCTGCGATACCATCTACTTTGAGCGGTGCCAGCGGTACTAAGACATTGTGAACAATTATTCTGTTCAAGGCTTTTTGTATCTCTATTACGTCCTGTTTATTATTCTTTGCGTTCTCACCAACCGACGCGGAAATTTTTACCTCTTGCATACTGCAGCTCCTGATTAATTAGTCCCGAGCGACGATTCTATGAATGATGCGCTAGCAAAGCAAGGCCACCCATAAAACATGAACAGCAGCCAGTTGGTTTGCCCAGGAAGCGACATGTCGATAATCTGCAAATTCTTCGACACAAAAACTTGTTATGTCGATCCCATCGACATAAACTGCCCTGCCCACCCAAACGTGTCGAAAAATTCAGGTACTTTAACCATGACCTGGCAAGCCGATTTGCCCTACAACGATCTGCCCCCGCTGCCACCTGCGCGCCAGCAGATCGAGACGGTACCAATTCTCAAGGCCTGCATCACCGCGCGGGCAGCCCTGGCCGAACTCAAGCAGGCAGGCCAGCTGCTGCCTAATCAAACCTTGCTGATTAATTTGTTGCCACTGCTAGAGGCCAAAGACAGTTCAGAAATTGAAAACATAGTCACCACCATGGACAAGCTATTTCAGTTTGCCCACGAGGACACAGCCGCAGATGCCGCCACCAAAGAGGCCCTGCGCTACCGCACCGCCCTGTACCAAGGCTTTAAGCAACTGCAACAGCGCCCGCTAAGCGTTACCACTGCAACCGAAATCTGCAGCACCCTTAAAGCGCAAACAATGGAAGTACGCAAAATTCCCGGCACCGTAATCGCCAATCAGCAAACCCGTGAAATTGTTTATACACCGCCTGTAGGGGAGGAGACTATTCGCAGGTTGCTGGGCAATTGGGAGCAGTTCTTCCACAGCGATGATGACCTAGACCCGCTGATTAAAATGGCCATAAGCCATTATCAATTCGAAGCCATCCACCCGTTTTTAGACGGCAATGGCCGCACAGGGCGCATAGTTAATGTGCTTTACCTGATTGAACAGCAATTATTAACCCTGCCAATCCTCTACCTCAGCCGTTATATAGTGCAACATAAGCCGGATTATTACCGCCTGCTCACCCAAGTAACCCGCGAGCAGGATTGGCAAGCCTGGATTTTATTTATGCTGCAGGGTGTGCAAGAGGTATCCGTTTGGACCTGCGCTAAAATCGCTGCCATCCGCCGCTTGCTGGAACACACCTCGGAATACCTGCGCACTAGCCTGCCCAGAATCTACAGCCATGAACTCATCCAGCTGATATTCGAGCAACCCTACTGCCGCATCAGCGACCTGGTAGAGCGCGATCTGGCCAAACGCCAAACCGCCTCCGTGTATTTAAAACAGCTATGTGAAACCGGCGTGTTACAGGAGCAATCTGCAGGCAAAGAAAAACTCTTTGTGCACCCCAAGCTGATAACGCTCATGACCCAAGACAACAACAACTTTACACCTTACACCTAGGCCCCCAAATTACACCTGCCCCAGGCAACTACTTACACTAAGCAGCTTTTTAAACAAGACAGCTTTTTAAACAAGGCAAATCAATGACCCACAACGACATAGTGCAAAAACTCTGGAACCTCTGCGACGTGCTGCGCGACGACGGCATTAATTACAGCGATTACGTCACCGAGCTGGTATTATTGTTATTTATAAAAATGGTGCACGAACAAACCCAATCGGAAACCCTAAAAAAACACCCCTTACCCACAGGCTGCCGCTGGACGGATTTAAACAACAAATCCGGCATTAACCTGCTTAACGATTACAAACGCATTTTGCTCGCCCTCTCCACCGGCAAAGATGCCCAAGGCAAGTTGGTTCATGACGACCCACTAATTAGCGCTATTTATGCCGATGCCCAAACCCGCCTGCGCGAGCCACGCCATTTAGAACAGATGATTAAAACCCTGGACCAAATTGATTGGTTCAGCGCCGCTAAAGACGGCCTGGGGGATTTATACGAGGGCCTGCTGGAAAAAAACGCCAGCGAAACCAAATCCGGCGCCGGGCAATACTTCACCCCCCGCCCCTTAATTAACAGCATGGTGCGCTGTTTAAAACCGCAAGCCGGGGAATTAATTCAAGACCCAGCCGCAGGCACCGCAGGCTTTTTAGTGGCCGCCCATGAATTTATTAAAGCCAATACGGACGACCTCTATACCCTCTCCCCCCGCGAGCGCAATTTCCAAAAAAACAAAGCCTTTATCGGTGTAGAACTCGTCCCCAACACCCGGCGCCTAGCTTTAATGAATTGTTTATTACACGGCTTAGAAGGCGATGACGAAGGCGTGGTACTGCGCGGCAATAGCTTAGGGGACGTAGGCAAAGCGCTGAACCCTGCCGATATGATTCTGGCCAACCCTCCCTTTGGCACCAGCAAAGGTGGCGATGCCAGTATTACCCGGGACGATTTAACCTTTGATACCAGCAACAAACAACTGGCGTTTTTACAGCATATTTACCGCAATTTAAAACCCGGCGGGCGCGCCGCCGTGGTGCTGCCGGATAATGTTTTATTTGAAGCGGGTAAAGGTACGGATATCCGCCGGGATTTAATGCACAAATGTAATTTGCACACCATCTTGCGCCTGCCCACCGGTATTTTTTACGCCCAAGGCGTTAAAACCAATGTGTTGTTTTTTACCAAAGGCTCCGCCAAAGACCCACACCACGACGAAAACTGCACCCAACAAGTATGGGTGTACGACCTGCGCACCAATATGCCCAGCTTCGGCAAACGCACACCTTTTACGGAAGAACACCTAAAACCCTTTGAAAAGGTCTACGGCAAAAAAGCCGACGGCACCAGCAAACGCACCGAAGGCGAATACTCCTTTGGTGCCGAGCAGGTGGAATTGGATAAAACTGCTGAAAATACCGGTGTGGATGAGCATTTAGCCCATTCGCGCTGGCGCTGTTTTAGCCGGGATTGGATTGCCAATACCAAAGGGGATTCTTTGGATATTTCCTGGCTTAAGGATAAAGACAGTGTGGATGCGGCGAATTTACCGGAGCCGGAGGTGTTGGCAAGAGAGGCTAAGGGGGAATTGGAGGCGGCTTTGGTGGAGTTGGATGGGTTGTTGAAGGCATTGGGAGAAGGAGGCAACGCTCAATGAAAGACAACTCTATCCCAGGCCAATGGGTAAATATATCTATTGGTGAAATAGCTGATGTAGTTGCAGGCGGCACTCCGAGCGCCAACAACCCCGATAATTTTGCAACAGCAGGCAGTGGAATCGCGTGGCTGACACCTGCTGATTTAAGCGGTTACAAAGCCAAATTTATAAGCCATGGCGCCAGAGACCTCAGCCAAACTGGATATAGCACAAGTTCTGCCAAATTATTGCCAGCTGGTAGTTTGTTGTTCAGCAGCAGAGCCCCAATTGGATATGTAGCAATCGCAAGAAACGATATTTCAACGAATCAAGGATTTAAAAATTTTGTATTTCCAGCTGAAGTAAATCCAAGCTATGCATATTATTATCTGCGGAGCATACGAGATTTAGCGGAAAGTCTAGGTACAGGAACGACCTTTAAAGAGATTTCTGGAGCAACTGCAAAAACATTACCTTTTATTCTCTCCCCCCTAGCTGAACAAAAAGTCATCGCCGAAAAACTAGATACCCTACTAGCCCAGGTAGAAACAACCAAAGCCCGCCTCGAACGCATCCCCGAAATCCTCAAACGCTTCCGCCAATCCGTACTTGCGGCGGCGGTTAGTGGGAGGTTGACGGAGGATTGGCGCTTAGAAAATTCAACCAATGCAGTCCAACCAACGATAGATAAGCACAATTCACAAAAAAATGGATTGCTAAAAGTTCGGGGACAATCGAGCTGGGATACAAATATCGACCTATACGATCTTCCAGAAAATTGGGCTTGGATCGAAAATCATAAACTAGCAACAGACGAAGGAAATGCAATATGTGCGGGCCCATTTGGAACAATCTTCAAGGCCAAAGATTTTAGAGATAAAGGTGTACCAATAATATTTCTGAGACATGTGAAGGAGTCAGGATTCAATCAAAACAAACCTACATATATGGACAAGGAAGTTTGGAAGGAATTACATCAAGAGTATTCAGTTCACGGCGGTGAGTTACTTGTTACTAAGC
>DAOQGS010000224.1:0-6069 GCA_035338675.1 Cellvibrionaceae bacterium | reverse complement strand
GGCCACGGCACGGGCGAATTTAATGCCATCGCGGGCCTCTCCGTGGATGGACTCCTCGCCCAATTTGATGGCGCGCCGCCAGGCCCGCATGGCCGTGAGCCAATCGCCATTGGCCTCCGCCACTTCCGCTAAGCGCTTTTGCCGCAGGATCGACATAGGCGAAATATTCACGGCTTTTTGTACCGTCGCCTGCTCCACTTGGCGCTGCCCAGCATCGGCACAGGTATCTGCCAGGGCATCATAGGCGGGCAAAAACAGCGGGCTGTCGGAGATAATCTGCTCCATCCATTCACCAGCGATGGCTTTTTCCCCCCGCAGGGCCTTCACCCGGGCAAGCCCCAGCCGCGCCCAATCCAGCGGCCGAGTTTGCAGTGCGAGGGAAAACACCCGTTCGGCTTTATCCAGCTCGCCCTGTTCAATGAACAAACGCCCCAGGGCTTTTTGGGCGGCGATAGAGTGGCGGTTATTGGCGATGGACATTTCTGTGAGTAGAAATACCGCGCGGGCCGCATCGCCATTATCCAGGGCTTTATACACCGGCAGTAATACCTGGCGCTGAGCGAATAATCGGTCGAGCCGCTGTTGCAGCACCTTGGCGGTAACCGGTTTGGCGAGGTAATCGTCGGGCTCGTTATCGTAGGTGGCCAGTACCGCCTCTTTGCTGGCGTTGCCTGACACCAGTACAAACAGGGTGCGCTTGCTGATTAACTTGCGATGCCGCAGCTCCTCTAGCCCCCGCTGGCCGTTGCGGCCGGGGCCTAGGTCGTAATCGGTGAGAATTAAATCGTATTGGCGTTTTTCGCAGGCGGCGATTAGGCCCGTAACATTGCTGGCCTGGTCTACCTGCACCCAGCCCATTTTGCTTAACATAGCGGCAAGGGTTGTGCGAAAGTTGCCAAAATCATCTACCACCAAGCAGCGCATGCTGCCGTAATCAATATCACCCATAAACCTCCTAGTCGGCCCACTGCGGTATTGCACCCAACCGGCGTGCACACCAATACCCGCAGTTAACATATGCCTTCGCCCTAAGTGTAGCTGACCTTTGACGCTGCCCACTGCCGGAGTATGATTGCCGCCCACCCCGCCCGCAGGCTCGCCATGCACAGCAAAACCGACACACTGTTTGCCAATCCCCTCACCCATTTGGGCGATTTTTGTTTTGATCAAACGGTGGTGGATGTTTTTCCCGATATGATCAACCGGTCGGTGCCCGGCTATGCCACCATTCTGCGTATGATCGGCCAGATCGCCGAAGGCTACGCCCGCCCCAATACCTACTGTTATGACCTGGGCTGTTCCCTCGGCGCCGCCACCCTGGCCATGCGCCACCGCATAAATACCAGCGGCACGCAAATTGTGGCCGTAGATAATTCCGGCGCGATGGTGGAAAAAGCCCGCCAGGTAATCGCCGCCGATGCGGGTGAAGTGCCCGTCAGCCTGCACCACGCCAACCTGCAAGATATTCCCATCCACAACGCCTCGGTGGTGGTGCTGAATTTCACCCTGCAATTTATTCCGGTGGCCGAGCGGCTGAATATTTTGCAGCGCATTGCAACTGGCCTAATTCCCGGCGGCGTGTTGATCCTGTCGGAAAAACTCGCCTTTGAGGATGCGGAACACCAGGAATTAATGACCCAACTGCACCACAATTTTAAACGCGCCAACGGCTACTCCGATTTAGAAATCGCCCAAAAGCGCACAGCACTTGAACACGTTTTAATTCCCGAAACCTACGCCACCCACAAACAGCGCTTAAACCAAGCCGGGTTTCGCAGTACGGATTTATGGTTTCAATGTTTTAATTTCGCCTCCATGCTGGCCTTTAAATAAATCCCATCGCACTGATTACACCTATTTATTCTGATGACGCCATGATTGACTACCGCGCATTTCTCACCCGTATTAGCGATGGCCCCCTCGCCCCCTGGGCCAAAATATTGCCAGAGCAGATTGCACAGGGTTTAGATATCAAACGCCACGCCGATTTAAATCGCTGGCTTACCGCTTACACTGCGCTGCCGGAATTAACCACCGACTATCGCCATGCCTTAAATGCCGTAGAAATAGGTCGCGGCAATGAAATTGCTCCCGCCAAACACGCTGAGCTGTTAAGCCAATTAAAAAATTTAATGCCCTGGCGCAAAGGGCCATTTAATTTATTTGGCATCACAATTAATACCGAGTGGCGCTCGGATTGGAAATGGCACCGCGTGTTACCGCACATCAGCGATTTAACCGGCAGGCGGGTTTTAGATGTGGGCTGCGGCAGCGGTTATCACGCCTGGCGCATGTACGGCGCAGGCGCCAGCGAAGTAATCGGCATAGACCCGTCGCCGCGTTTTGTGGTGCAGTTTTATATGCTGAAAAAATACTGGCCCCAGGCACCCGTGGATGTATTGCCGGTTACCCTCGATAGCATGCCTGCAAATTTACACGCCTTTGACAGCTGTTTTTCCATGGGGGTGTTTTATCACCGCCGCTCACCCATGGATCACCTGCGGGAATTGCGCGATGTGCTGCGCCCCGGCGGTGAATTAATTTTAGAAACGCTGATTATTCCAGAAAAACACGGCCAATTATTAGTGCCCAGCGAGCGTTATGCGCAAATGGGCAATGTGTGGTTTATCCCCAGCGTACCGACACTTTTAAACTGGCTGGCTAAAATAGGCTTTAAAAATGCCCGCTGTGTTGATATCAACCAAACCCGCTGCGACGAACAGCGCACTACCGACTGGATGCACTTTAATTCTCTGCAGGATTTTTTACACCCGGATGATCCTAACCTCACCATCGAAGGTTATCCCGCACCGCGCCGGGCAATTTTTATCGCTGAAAAACCCTAGCCGCTTATTACGCCGCAGCAGCCTGCCCGCTACGGTTCAACCTGCGCCTGCAAACTGAATCAGAGGCTCGCTAATTTTTAGGTGCAACAATAAATAACGCCCCCTATTTATTTCAGCTCTTCATAATTAGGGTCGTACATACGCTCGGCAATAAATGTTTTTAAATCCCCCGGATGGGGCAGCCGCGCCACCCCTTCTTGGTAGGCAACCTCAGCCACCGCGCAGGCGATAGCGAGGGACACGTCGCGAATTTTGTTTAAAGGTGGGTACAAAGCCCCCTCAGCTAAATCCATCGGCGATAAACAATCGGCCAATACCCGCGCAGCTCGCAAAAACATTTCATCACTGACTAAACGCGCCTCCACCAACATGGCCCCCAAACCCACACCGGGGAATATATAAGCATTATTGCCCTGGGCGGGCCGGAAAAATTGGCCTAAATAAGTGACCGGAGGAAACGGGCTGCCGCTGGCAAATATCGCCCTGCCCTGGCTCCATTCATAGGCTTGGCTGGCGGTACATTCGGCATTCGCCGTGGGGTTAGACAGTGCAAAAATAATCGGCCGCACATTGTATTGCGCCATACGGCCAATGACGTCCGGGGTAAATGCATTAGCAGCGCCGGTAGCACCGATTAATACCTGCGGGCGAATAGCATCAATGGCGGATATAAAATCCATAGGCGGATAATCCTGCGCGTAGGGGCGGTTGTGTTCGGCAAGATAGGGCCGGCTTGATACCACCAGGCCGTCCACATCCACAAACCATAAACGGCCGCGCGCTTCTTGCTGCGTTAACCCCTGCTCGACCAAGGCTTGCACTAATAAATCGGCGATACCCGTAGCGGCAGAACCCGCGCCTAAAAACATAATACGCAGCTGATTAAACGCCAAATTGGCAAGCGTGCAGGCGCCGTAAATACCGGCTAAAGCCACCGCCGCAGTACCCTGAATATCGTCGTTAAAACACAAAACTTCGCGCCGGTAGCGGTGCAATAACATATAGGCGTTAGGCGTGAGAAAATCTTCAAACTGAATTAACGCCTTGGGATAGGCATCCTGCACCGCCTGTACAAATTCATCCACCAACGCCAAATAAGCTTCCCCGCGCACCCGCGGGCAGGGCGTCCCCAAATAAAACGGATCCTCCCGCAGCGGTACATTATCGGTGCCCACATCAATCATCACCGGCAGGCACTGCTCCGGGCGCACCCCCGCGCAGGCGCAATAAAGCGCTAATTTGCCGATGGGAATTCCCATACCGTTCGCGCCCAAATCCCCCAACCCTAAAATACGCTCGCCATCGGTGACCACAATCATGCGGATGTCTTTTTCCGGCCAGTTATTCAACATCGAACGCACAAGCCCCCGGTCCGCCAGGGAAATATAAAATCCCTGGGCCTGGCGATAGATATGGGCGAACTCCCGGCAGGCCTGGCCAACAGTCGGGGTATAGACAATTGGCATTAACTCTTCGATATGGTCGATCAATACGCGGTAAAACAGCGTTTGGCTGCGGGTGAGCAACTGCTGCATAAACACATAGCGGTCGATATCGCAGGTTTTGCGACGCAAATTAGCCAGGGCGCGCTGCACTTGCACCGACATATTGCACACCCGTGGCGGCAACAACCCACGCAATCCATAGGCATCCCGCTCCTCCAGACTGAAAGCCGTTCCTTTACTGTATTTAACATTGGCAAGCAGGGCGTAACCGGTCAGCAAATGGGGCATAAAAGGATCCTATTTGAATTATCCGTGTGGCGGACAAAGGCAAAAATAAAGCAGCAGGGCGTTACGAAATACAGGAAGTCCCTACAAATTATAGCTAGGATGTGGCACCTCCTCTGATAAGACGCACTACTTGAGCGGTGATTCTGGGCAACCCTCGGATGACCACTGCACTTGTCTGAGCTATGCAGGTTCACTGCCAAAACCACGACTAAAGCCTAAATAAACTGGCAGCCGGGACTAAGCAAGTGGCAGAGCCTGATGTCGGAATCCTGTATCTGATGGCGGAATTCTGTTTATAGGCATCTGCAGCCATGAAGGGAGGAACGGGCGAAGTTAGGCGCGCAACCGCTACCGACATATATAGAGGAATAGAACAGAATTAAGTCTGCAGCCGGTTCATTCCGACCGAGGTAGCATTTCTTGCGGGAGTTGGCAGGGGATTGCGCCGAGACACCAGTGGTTCAAACTGCTTATGGATACTCAAGCCTCAACACTAATTATTTAGTATTAAATTTACCCTTAGAAAATTTAAAAAAAGCACTCAGACTAGTCCGATTAAATTATATTTATCCATATCATATAAATGCTCTTGGCAGAGCGCTGCAGCTAGCCGCATAAAAAACAGTGTAAGTTTGTCCTTACTTGAGAGCACGCAACAAGAATCCCACTAAAGCGTTTTGCCCCCTCATCCCATCTGAGGAATTTTATACAAAAATACACACTTTCTTCCTAATACCACCTCCATAGGTATTAGCGCTCGCTCATCTCAACACAGAAAATTAAAAAAGCGCTGCAAATAAAGGCAAAAACAAAATTTACCCTAACGCGTTATCTTATTATCCACCTTCTGTCACAACCATTCATAACTGCCCTGCGTATGCAAATAGGCTTTTGACGTGGGCTGACGAGCAAAGTAATCACAAAATTTTTGTTGCAATTCACTTCAAAAATGCTCAACAGTACCTGCGAAAATGCTAAAAACGGAAATGGTTAGCGGAACCATAGCTACCAACTGGTTTAGAATTGCTCAACCCCGAAAATCTGATGGAGATTTATTCATGCGCCTGCCCATTCTTACACTTAGTTTAATTGTCGGCCTTACCGCCTGTGGATCAGGTAAAGGTTCGTCAAAAAACAATGGCGGGCAGAATCCGCCCAACCCGTCGAGCAGCTCAAGCTCCAGCAGCTCAAGTTCTAGCAGCTCCAGCTCGACCGGTTCGGCAAATACCAGCTCCTCAGGCGGCACAACCAGCTCTTCTAGCTCTAGCGGCGGCACCAATCCCAAACCCGATCCCTCCAGTAGCAGCTCATCCTCAGGCAACACAGGCTCAAACAGCTCCACTACCTCAAGTAGCGGTGGCACAGGGTCTAGCAGCTCATCTACTTCTAGCAGCTCAGGCGGCAGTGAGACCGGCAGCTCTAGCAGCTCATCAAACGGCGGCGGCTCAAGCACTTCTTCTACTTCCAGCAGCTCCGGCGGCAGCGAAACC
>DAOQGS010000223.1:0-6082 GCA_035338675.1 Cellvibrionaceae bacterium | reverse complement strand
GGGGTCGAGGCATATCGTTTGAACGCAATTTGCAAGGGCGCATCAATAAGGTCTATTTAAGAAGGCTAAATACACCTGAGCAAAAGTTGTTAGCTGAATACGACTACAGCGAAACCGGCGATTTAATCGCCCAGCGCAATGTTTTAGGTGTCGGCGAGCGCTACGAATATAAGAACCACCTGTTTACCCGTCGCATACTCGCCACGGGATTTAGTTATTATTACCAGTGGGATGGCGAGGACAACACAGCGCGCTGCCTGCGCAACTGGGGCGATGACGGCATTTATAATTACCGTTTTAGTTGGCAGCCGCAATTCAACCAAAGTAGCGCCACCGATAGCAACGGCTATACAAACCATTACACCTATAATGAATTTGGCCAAATTATCAAAAAAATTGATAAGGAAGGCGGTGTTCACAGCTGGGATTATCGCGATGGTTTATGTGTTCGTTATACAGACCCTGAAGGTAACTGCACCTATTACAATTATAATGAGGCGCGCGACTTAATATCCGTCACCGACCCACTCAATCACAGCAACTCAATAGAATATACAGACGGATTAATCAGCCGCAGCCAGGATAAAAACGGCGCGCAGTGGAGTTACCAGCACAATACAATTGGCCAGCTGATAGCCGTTACCGATCCCACAGGCCAAACTACTCATCTTACGTATAACGCTCAAGGTCTATTAGTTGAAGAGCGCCAGGGTAATAGCCGTGTACGGCGCTATGAATGGAGTGACGAAGCCGAATTAATTCGCGTACAACATGCACAAGGGCACAGCCAAAGTTTTAAATACAATGGCTTCGGCCAGCTTATTCAAATAGATGTTTGGGCTCGCAGCAGAGCACACATAGGCACAACCCGCTACCAATACAATGATGCGGGCCAACTGACGCAAATAATCTATGACAATGGTGAAAAAGCGAATTATTCCTACAACGCAAATGGATTGGTTCACATTATTAAAGACCGCCAAGGGCGCATCACCCGTTTTGATTACGACGGACTAAGCCAAGTTGTTCGCAAAACTGATCCTGAAGGTTTTACTCTTGAATACCAGTACGACAAAGAGCGCAATTTAACAGCTCTTATTAACCAAAATGGTGAGCGCTATGCATTTGCCTATGACGGCAATGAGCGCCTAATTAGTGAAACCGGTTTTGATGGCCGGCAGCAAACCTATCAATACAACAAAGCTGGCCACCTAATAAGCAGTACTGACGGCGACAATATAGTGGTTAATTATCGCCGTGATGCACTGGGCCGTATGCTGGCTAAGTCCTACCGTTTAGCCAATCAAGACACGGCAATGGAAATAAGCCGCTATCGTTATAATGCTGCTGGCCAGCTGGTTGAAACCTACAACCAAAACCAATATCTCGAATTTAGCTACGATACATTTGGGCGGTTAATTCGCGAAGAACAAACCCTAATTGATGAGCAAAATAGGCTGATCAAAAATAGTAGAAAGGTGGTTGAATTCGCTCGCAACCAACAAGGTGCCTTGACTGAACTGCGCCTGCCAGGCGATCAGTTAGTTAATTATGCGTACGATCAATTCGAGCAATTGGAATCGGTTGGCTTTAACGAAAAGGAAATTACCCGCATTGAGCGCGACGAGCTTGGCCGCGAGATAAGCCGCCAACAGGGCCAGGTGCTCAGTGCATTTGAGTACGACCCTATGGGCCGTTTAATCAAACAACGCGCCCAGCATAAAGCCAATCAAACCGACATAATCGATCGGCGTTATGAATACGATAATGCTGGCAACCTAAGCCAAGTATCCGATGGCGCTTGGCAAATAAAATACGTATATGACCAGCTCAATCGCCTTAAAGAAACTCAAGGTGATTTGGCTGAAACCTTCGTATTTGACCCAGCTAGCAACTTACTCGGCCCAGATAAAAACGCGCAGATCAAAGGCAACCGCTTATTGATGCAAGCGGATCGCAAGTTTACTTATGATGCCCGCGGCAATTTAATCCACGAACAGCGCGGCAAAGGAGGCGTGATTCAAACAGCCTACCGCTATAACCTCGCCAATCAGTTAATAGAAGTTAATAAAAACAATCAGCGTATTCAGTTCGCCTACGACCCATTAGGCCGCCGCATATACAAACAAGACGATTTTGGCCGCACGGATTTTATTTGGGCGGGTGACCAATTGGCGCAAGAAATTCGTGGCGGCAATGTTAAGACCTATATTTTCGAACCGGAAAGCTTTAAACCACTGGCCGTTGCACAAAACGACGCCGTTTATCACTACCACCTGGATCATCTGGGCACACCCAAAGAATTAACCAATGAGCAAGGTAAAATAGTCTGGAAGGCCCGCTGTAAGACTTACGGCAGCCTAGCTCTCAAAGAAGTGGATGAGGTTGAGAATAATTTACGCTTTCAAGGCCAGTATTATGACCTTGAGACGGGCCTGCACTACAACCGCCACCGCTATTACGACCCAAGTATTGGGCAGTTTATAAGCCAAGACCCGATTGGGTTATTGGGTGGGGTAAATAATTACCAATATGCACCTAATCCGACAGGGTGGGTGGATCCATTGGGGCTTTCGTGCAAGGAGATTCCAGAAAATTATGACTTTTTGAGTGGCAAGTTTATCGATCCGATTGATGCCGCTCAGTTGAATCACAACCTCGGCGTTGACATTGAAGAATTACTTAAATCGGAATCTAATAACTTCTTTCTAAAAGATAAAAATTTGATTAAAAATGCCAAAGCAAATTATCCAAATAGCCCATTAAGCTCCCATATTGAATATCATGAGTATCTTGCCATCATGGCTTACACTGATGATTTTTACAAAGGAATTAACTCTGCGTTAAGATCAGGCACTCCTGGAAAGTGGGAAGGGTTAGCGTCGTCTGCCAATTCTGGATTGAACAAGTTGGGCCAACGTCCTGAGTTCGCTGCAGAAGGTTTCATGACTCGAGGCATGACATTAGATAATGACATGATTCATAAATTATTTCCGGATGGTGGCGAATTCTCTGACAAAGCATTTATTAGCTCATCTCACGATGGCACCAAATCCTTTCCAGGTAACGTGAAATTGACCATGGAAACCATAACCCCGCAGGCAAAGATTGGCGGAATTTCAGTGTATGGCGATACTGAAGCTGAAGTTCTATTTAAAACAGATACAAAATTTGACGTCGTTAGCAAAACGCAAATGCCAGATGGCTCGTGGCAAATTCACATTAAAGAAAAGGCCAAATAATGTCTCATATAGAATCAAATAAACAACTCATTGACCTTGTTTTCGAGCGATCTTCGTTAATTCGAGACAGGCTCTCATTTCCAAGCATAAATGATCGCTTTTGTGAAGGCTCCCGAGCTGTTCTTCCATGGATTAATGGATATTTAAACGCACGAGATGATTATGGCTACGACGTAATAAAGGCGAAAGAGTATCTGAGCTCCATAGGTCAAAATTCATCAGACATTGCAAATCGTTTTAGAGGAGGCATGTTGGGACTCGCGTTAGGCGACGCCCTAGGCACCACCTTGGAATTTTCACAACGGGATACCTTGCCTGAATTAACTGAAATCGTAGGTGGCGGGCCTTTTAATTTAAAGCCAGGCGAGTGGACAGATGATACAAGCATGGCAATTTGCTTGGCTCATAGCCTGATACGAAAGGAGGGATTTGTCGCCCAAGACGTAATGGATCTATTTTACTTATGGTGGAAAAGAGGCATTTTTAGTGTAAATAATAAATGCTTCGATATTGGCGATACGGTGCGAGATGCATTGATACGCTATGAGAATACACAAGAGCCATTTGCCGGGAATAACTCGCCTACAGCTGCAGGAAATGGATCACTCATGCGTCTATTACCAATCGTACTCTTCAATTTTTCAAACATAGATCAATGTGTCGAGGCGTGTGCATCGTCGTCTAAGCTTACACACCAAGCCACAGAGGCTGTTGATGCATGTCGATACTTTGGAGCCTTAATCACTGCGGCGATAAGGGGAGAACCAAAAGATACAATAACAGGATCATTTTATGAGCCAGTGCCAGGTTTTTGGCAAAGGCGCCCTATGACATCGTCAATTGTACAATTAGCAGCTAATATTCACTCCCGAACTCGGAATGAAATTAAGTCAACGGGGTACGTAATTGACACATTAGAAGCTGCCTTATGGGCGTTTCATAATTCAAATACCTTTGAAAACGGCGCGTTACTGGCCGCGAATCTGGGCGGAGATTCGGACACTGTTGCAGCAGTTTATGGACAATTAGCTGGTGCTTATTACGGCGAAATGCGAATCAACACCAATTGGATAAGAACGCTGAGCAAATACCATATTTTCTATCATTATGCAGACCAATTATTACGATTTGGTGTGTGCGATTATCGTCCTCGCTGACCCTCACCTAAATTAACACTCAATATTAATATTCTCCGATCTTTAGTGATATGTATTTTTTCCCTATTCATAGCCAAAGAGAATTGTGGCGGCTGTGACTTTAATGAGGTGTTAAAAACTTTAACAGCATTGCAGATCCATTAATGCAGTTGGCTTGGCTATGGGTTAAAGTGGATAATTGTCGGCCTATACTGATTAATCTACGTCTATGATTCAAGGATTGATTTTTAATCAATGTATGGTGAATGCATACCCCAACGGATGCTGCAGAAAAGATACATTACTGGCGAAAAAGTGTAACAACCCCAATTTAGTCAAACAAATATCTGTGAGCTTATTTATGACTGCTGATAAATCTAATTTAAATGAAGGGGTGATAGAGCTCGCATGTATATGGGTGGAGCAACAACAGGAATATATTGGCAACTTTGGAGCAAAGTTAACCCCCCATCAAACCGCACTGGCCGTTCAGGTTGGCGTCAGGCAGCCCGAATGCATTCGTATTTTGACGGTGGAGAGAATTCCCTCTCCAAAGGACGAGAGTTTGAGTAAACTTGCCGAGAAGCTGAATTTTCTCGGGCCCGGTACACTAGGCATAACTCTAGGCTATTGCATCTATGTGCGGGATGGTTATGTGGACGACAGGCTGCTCTCCCACGAATTCCGGCATGTGTATCAATTCGAGGAATCCGGCTCTATCCAGTCCTTTGTTGGTGAATACATACAGCAGCTTATCCAGTATGGCTACGAGTTGTCACCATTTGAAATAGATGCCCGTGAGCATGAGGTTAGCAACTAATGGGTGCCAGGAGTTAATTGGCAATTTAATAAACTTTTTCTCACTCCAAATAGTTGGGCTTCGTTAGTGGTATTTTGACTTTGGTGATATTTTTCATAAGTTAAATATGTCCCCACTCATTTATTGGTTTGCAAATATAAACGTGTAGACTCCGCGATCGCAGGGCTCGAAACTGCAATTAAGCTGCTGAATCATTTTCTGGGCTAAGGAATTTGCTGTGTCACACTTGAAATTTCATGTGAATTAATAGGGCAATGGCCTGTTTATTGAGCCATCCAGTAATATCCTCATTCCGTTAAGGCGCACCTGGCTATTTAGATCCTTTGCCTGGTGTGGGCATTTTGAACCTTCTGCAATGGGGGATGTCATCCTGCCCCATAAGCGCAGGCCGGTTAGGGGCGGGATTAGGGCTAGTGGGTTCACGGTCAAGCAACAGCACTTGGATTGCTATCCGCCATAACATCTGTTATCAATGCCGCCGCTTGCCTAGATTCATGTCAGCTGCACTAAGCCTTGCAGACGGGGACTTTGCCGGTGTGCAGCTAGGTGTGTCGGCGGGGCTTGTTCTATCTCCATAGCGGCCAAACATGCAATTTTTATTTTAACTAACTGGAGTAAATACTATGAGCTTTTTCGATTCAATTAAAAAAATGGGTAAAGATGCTAGCGCTAAGATAACCAGCGAGGTGGCAAAATTTAAAAATAAGGACTTTTTAAATGCTGTGGTGGCAGGGTGCGCTTTGGTGGCAGCGGCTGATGGTTCTATTTCGTCTGCTGAAAAGCAAAAAATGCTAGGTTTTATCAATAGCTCCGATGAATTAAAAGTGTTCGGTGCCGATGAAGTGATTGCGGCGTTTAATAATGTAGTAAGCAAATTTGACTTT
>DAOQGS010000222.1:0-6085 GCA_035338675.1 Cellvibrionaceae bacterium | reverse complement strand
CAACAGCAACTCCCTTACCTGCCCCACATCAAACGGCCAATCCAACTCCCGCTCGGTTTGCGCACAGCCCAATACGGGAATCCGCACCCCATAAGCATCAATTAACCCCTCTTCGGCTATATCAATCACTTCAACTTCAATTGTTACGCCTGCCGCCTGGGCCTCAACCAAAAGCGGAAGCAACACAGCCTCCGCCTCCTCACACAAATGGCACCCCAGGGTGGAGTACAAAAAAAACCGGCGCTGCAAATTATCGTGCCTCAACAAATTTAACGGCGGCTACCGCGCTTTGTTTACGGTTTTTAAAGTCGTGGGCGGCGCGCTCTACCGCTGCTATGGCGTGGGCTTTGTGGCGGGCGGCTTTGCCCCAGCTGTTAATTAACACTTCAGAGGTGCGGGCAAGCCAGGATTTTTGTTGGTGGGTGGCTAGATAATGCAGTGTATCCAGTGCGGTGCAGGCGCCCACGTGGGGGCTGCGGTGGGAGGCGCGGGTCACTTCTGGGTGAGCGGCAATCCAGGTTTTTAAAGTGGCCTCATCAATGCCTAATTGTTGCTGGGTTTCTTCCTGTTGGCGCTGGGCCATTTGTTTGGCTTTAAACAATTGCATTTGTACGCGGCTGTATACGTTCACGGCCCCGTCGCCATTAGTTTCTATGGGTAAAAATATGGCGGCGGGGGATAACTCTGTAATTAAAGATTGCACACCGTCGGAAACACTGCTGGAGGGCATACAGCCGAAGGGTTTAATGCTCAAGGTCATGTTTACTTTTTGATCCACCACATTGTGGATTAATTTGCCTACTTCCATATGGCCTTCGCCGCCGCGCAGGTTATTATCGTAAAAGGCGTGGCTAATTTGCGCGATAAAATTCATATCCGGCAGGTGGTAATCCTTCAGGCCTAAAATTTTTGCGTAGCTATAAAATACGCCGCGCATAAAATATTCGGCACCTTTGAGCATCCAGCGCTTTTTGGCCACGTTTATGCCTTCCAGCGCAAACTTGCTGCCGCCACTTTCGCTCTGGGCATCTTTATTGATGCCTTTATCGACACCCTTTAATTTGGCGCGCTCGGCTAAATCGTATTGGGCGCCCCAGAGTAAATACAGGCCCCAGTTCACCACTAATTGAATATCAACCTCGGCGCCTTCCTGCTCTAAAAAGCGGTGCATTTTATAATTGCCATCACCTTCGGTGGTCATGGCCCAGAACTCACCAATAATAGCCACCTTGGGTTTTACCCGCAGGTAATCCACCGGAATGGCGGCGATTTCTTTGCGGGTTTGCCAGAGGGCTTTAATTAAGCCGCTGCGGGTTTCAAAGGCGCGGGCGATGCGTTGTTTGGCATTATTAATAACGGCATCCGTGCGGCCGGGTTCTAATTCATAGGGGCGGATGCGGTACATAAGGGCATTTAATACATCGCCTAATAAAATAGCCCGCACCATGGTTAAGAAAAATTGCGCATCAATTTTTAGGCCCATCTCCTGGCCGGTGGCTTGTTTAATACCGCCGGATTGTTGGAATAAAATCACTCTAAAGCCTTCAAAACCGGCGTCACGCAGCGCTTTGCGGTATTCAGTTACATAGGTGCCAAAACGGCAGGGGCCGCAGGAACCTGCGGTGGCAAAAATATAATTTTTAATTATGTCCTCTTTGCTCATGCCGCCTTCGTGCATGGTTTTTAACTGTTTTACCAAATTCCCTACAGTAAAATACGTGGGGTTGCACTGGCCGCGGTTGCCAAATTCCCGGCCTAATTGTAGGGAGTCGTTATCCGGCACATCCATGGCATGTACTTTATAACCCAAACCGCGAAAGGCGGATTGAATAAATAAATCGTGGGCCATGGTAAGCCCTGCGTGCAAAATGGTGGTGTGGGCGCGCTGCTCGGCGGTAAAGGTGCTGGGCACCTCGTCAAACCAATGCTTTTGTGACGCAGTAGGCTCTGCCGCCGGTATTAATTGGGCGTCTAATTGTTGTAAGAATTCAGCGGCGCTGGGTTCGCGGGCAGGATCTTGTACGGGTGCGTTCATAATAAGCTCCTAGTCAATTTCAACGGCGGCAATTAATTGAGGGGTTACCACTTCAACCATGGGTTTAACATTAAACCCTTGATCGTTGGCGGCGTATTGGGCTTTAGCTGCGGCAAGCTCCTGACGGCATTTTTCCAGTTCGGCGATAATTAATGGATCATTGCGTATTTTTTCCGGCGCTTGTTGCAGGGCAAACATGCGCTGTTTGACGCGCTCTAAATGGGCCTGTTTTTTTAATTTGGCTTCGTCTTCGAGTTTTTCTTCATTCAGTTTTAAAGTGTAGCCATAGGTTTTAACGCGAATTTTGATGGAGCCGGAGGGTTTGTTGGCGTCTATATCGTGCAGGGCGGAATAAGGGGAATTATTCGCGCCGATAATGCGGTCGATCAATCCATAGGTGGGCGCATCGTGGCCGCATTTAAAACTGGATAAATCCAGCACTGCCACATTGGGGTGGCGGGCAGCAAATTTAGCTGCCCAGACTTTTTGCACCGAGTTTACGCTGTAGTTTTCCGGCCACACATCGCTAATATCCAGGGGCGATGTGATATGGCCGAGTTTTAAGTCTTCCGCAAAATACGGCGCTAAATAATCTTTATCCTTAGGGATGGAGCGCATGGATAATATGGGGTAGCCCATGGCTTGGTATTCTTCCAATACGCTGTGGTTTAGGCCTGGGTCGTTGTGGTAGGGGCGACCAATCATTAATAGCGCGATGCGGTTTTGCTCGGCTACGGCATCTAATATTAAACGGCCTTTGGCCTGCATATGCTGGTCAAAATAATGCCAAGCCTTAAAGGCTTCATCCACCGCGAAGTTATTTTCATCCTCAGTAATATGTAAATGCTCGGCAAAGGTTTGCCACATTTTATTTTTTAATAATAAAGGCTCGTTGAGGCTGAGGGCTGGGTCTAGGTAGGTAATATCCCGCGCGGCGAAATAATCCTGCTCTTTGGTAAAAGCCGCCCCCATCACCTTAGGTGTGCCTGCCACTATGGGGCAACAGGCTGTGTCCATTACACTTTCTACAAAAGTAGGTATATGGGTAAGGGAGGGGAAAAATATTAAATTAAGGGGTTTTTCTTCATGGTGAACAAACAATAAATTGTGGATATGGGCTTGCGCCACTTTTGCTGGGTAACAGGGGTCGATGGAGCCGTATTTACCACCTGCCTGCCACATTTCTTCACTGGTATCGTCAGAGAACACAACATTGCGCGGTTTAACGCCCAAGGCTTCAAAATAGGCGCGCCAAAAGGGGCCTGTGCTCCACATATTTAAGGCCTTTGGCATACCGATGCGAATTTGCTCGCGCTTGGTTTGTGCTGCCGCATCTGATCTTTCAAACCCGCGTGCTACGGGCACGTGTTTTACGCCACCGAAAAAGGTTTTTTTAACTTCTATATCCTGTACCTGGCTGCCTGCTTCCGGCAGTGCTTCAGTTTTATATAGGCGCTTAAAACACCAGGTGGCTTCGTAATCCACTAAATTAGGGTAGGCCACCATGCGCTCGCGGCGCTGTTTGTTGAGTTTTTTTAATGCATCGTGGTCTTCCACTGTGCCTTTTTCACAGCTAAAACCAGAGATATAACGGGCGGTTTCTGTCTCGCTAATATGGGCATCAATAAAGGTACGGGAGCAATCGTTCGCGCAAAAATGGCACTGGGTGGTTTCATCATTGCGGGTGGTGTAGCGCAAATTAATGGCTTCATCCAAACCGATAAAGCGGCTGCGGCCCTGGCGCTTTACTACGCGGATGGCTTCAAAGGCGGCGCCTAAGGCACCTGCTTCACCTGTGTGCGGGTGCACGTAGACTTCGGCATTGGGCACCCGCTCTTTGATGTAATCCACCTGAGCTTTTACCGCCGCCATATTTTTTTGCGTGCCGCCCTGCAGTACAAATACGCGGCCTAATTCCGCCATACGGGGGATTTGCACTACGTATTGCCAAATATTTTTCGGCAGCACTAGGGCAAGGCCTGCTAATAACTCCTCGCCGTTGTAGCCTTCTTTTTGGAAATTCACTCGGTCGGAATCTAAAAATACGGCGCAGCCATAACTGAATTTGGGCGATAAATCCGCTTTAAAAGCGCGGTCGGCGTATTCGGTGACCGGCACGCCAAATTGATCGGCCATGGCTTGTAATAACATGCCATTGCCTGCGCTACAGGAATTGCTGAGGCGGAAGTTTTTAATCACTTTGTTCTGCATAAACAGGACTTTAATATCCTGCCCGCCCACGTCACAAATTACGTCTACATCAGGGAAGTATTGCTGGGCGCTTTTCATGTGGGCGACGGTTTCCACCACATTGGCATCCGCTTTTAAAGCGGACTCCATTACATCCCCAGCATAACCAGTCACACCAAAGCCTTTTACATTGAGTTTGCAGCCCTGTTGTTCAGCCCAGGTTTTTAATTGCAAAAACATTTGTTTCATATCTTCTAAGGGGTTACCCTTAGAGAGTTGATAAACCTTTTGCAGAATTTCCCCATCGTCATTTACCAGCACACATTTGCTGGAGGTGGAGCCGCCATCCAAACCAATGTAACCCTCAATAACCGCCTGGCCCTGCTTGTTTAATACATCCTGCAAATTGATCGGTTCGAATTTAGGCAGAGTATAAGCGCGGTAAAAATCTTCTACCTCGGCATTGGATTTAACCAGGGCGGGGCCCGCTTGATCGCCCAATTGCGCTTTGCGGCCTTCTTTAATAAAAAAAGCCAGCGGCTCAAGGCCGCTGCAAGGGGTGATAGTTTCTTCATGGCGGCCGAATAATACCGCACCAAAGGCGGCGTAATATTCGGCATTGCTGGGGGCAAAAATTAATTCTTCGATTGAAACATCGCGCGGATAATTAAAGCCGCGCTCCTCCCAGGTTTGCGGGATGCGATAGCGCCAGCAGGCTTGTAAAAAAGGCAAATAGGTATTGGGACCACCCAATAATAAAACCTTGGGTTTTAGGGTATTGCCGCGGGTTAATACGGATAAATTTTGCCCCACAATGGCGTCGGCGAGTGAACACATTATTTCGGCGGCGGGTATGCCGCTTTTCACTAAATTAACTATATCGGTTTCGGCAAACACACCACATTTGGCGGCTACGTGGTGCAATTTATGGGGGTTAAAAACCAGTTTGGCCACTTCCTCTTGAGGCATACCCACTTTGATAAAACACTTATCAATAGTGGCGCCGGTGCCGGAAGCACATTTATCGTTCATGGAGGTGGTCGCGCGTTTCTCGCCACTTTCCTCTTGGGTTTTAAACATAATTATTTTGGCATCCTGGCCGCCCAATTCAATTACGCTGCCCACGTCCGGGTGTAAATGTTCCACCGCCATGGTTACGGCGTTTACTTCTTGAATAAATTTGGCGTTGATATGCGGGGCAATAGGGCCTGCGCCGGAGCCAGTGATAAATATAGGTGTTTGGGTGAGCACCAGGCCGGGTAATTCCTCACTCACCCGCTCCAATAATTCCAATACCTTTTCGGCCTGGCGGGTTTCATGGCGTTGGTAGCAACTCCAGGCGATGTCTAAACTCTGGCCCTTAATAGCCACCAATTTGACGGTGGTGGAGCCTACATCAATTCCCAGAATAAATAGAGGTGTATTCATCTGCGCTGCGCCCGTGAAAGTGTTGCTGAACACTAGCTGAAATTGTTATTAAAACCAAGCGCTAAGGTGGGTTATTAGACGCTTAAATAGACGGGCTGTGAAAAACCCTGCGGCACAGGTTCACGGTTCTGAAGTTTTTCCCGGCAGCCTATTGCCCCTAATTTTGCCAAGGGATTGTTATTGCCTGGCTTGACCTGCGTTATCCCCGTACAATCTGCGGCCGTTGCATCGCCCTTGTTTAAAATTTAAGCACCATGGATACAGCCCACTACATCTTGCAGCACACCTTTGGCTACAGCGCCTTTCGCGGCCAACAGGAAGATATTATCCAAGCGCTGCTGCAGGGCGAGGACGCATTGGTGGTGATGCCCACCGGCGGCGGCAAATCCCTCTGCTACCAAATTCCTGCGCTGGCCCGCCCCGGTGTGGCGG
>DAOQGS010000221.1:0-6089 GCA_035338675.1 Cellvibrionaceae bacterium | reverse complement strand
GAGGGGCACCACATCATCCTGGTTGCCGTGTTGAATTAATACGGGCAATTTATGTTTTGCACCAGCCTGATTAAAGGCCTCTGGTATCGCCAAGTAACTGGATAACACCGCTAAGCCCGCCAAGGGATGCTGGCAGGTTAATGCGGTTTGAATCGCCACTGCGCCGCCCTGGGAAAACCCGGCCAGTACAATCCGCTTAGCCGGTATACCCTGGTTAATTTGCTGCTCAATAATGCTTTTAATTTGTTCCGCCGAGGCAATTAGCTGTTTTTGATCCACCGTGCGCTCAATTTTAATATTCAGAATATCGTACCAGGCGGGCATGATATAACCCTGATTAATGGTGACGGGAATTGATGGCGCCTGGGGGAAAATAAATTTCACCGCTAATTGGCTGGGCAATTTTAGGTAGGGCAGGGCATCCACAAAATCTCGGTTACTCGCCCCCAGGCCGTGCAGCCAAATCACGCAGCTGGTACTGGGTTGCGTACTGGGAATTTCAAAAATATCTAATGGGTTCATGGCGATACCTGTTGTTCGGTTCGATGTTTTTAGCGCGTAAAAAATTTACGGCAACCTCAGTTGTTGTGTTTAGGTTGAATGCCACTGGTGAATTGTTTTTACCCCAGCGACAGCGAACCTTAAGCCCCCAGAAATCCCGTATCCCGCTGCACTAACAGGGGGGATGTCAGGTCGCTTAAGCGCAGACGCTGGCTGCCGTCGGCGGCAAAATTCTCCTCCGCCAACCAGGTTAAAAAGGCCGCTTGCAGGGCGGGCCAGTCGCGGTCGATGACGGCAAACCAGGCGGTGTCGCGGTTGCGGCCTTTATTCACCATGGCTTGGCGGAAGACGCCCTCAAAGGAAAACCCCAGCCGCTGGGCCGCTCGCCGCGAAGGCCCGTTGAGGGCATTGCATTTCCATTCATAGCGCCTATAGCCCCAGGCAAAGGCCTGCTGCATCAGTAAATACATGGCTTCAGTGGCCATGGGCGTGCGCGCCATGGCGGCGCCAAAATGCAGATGCCCCACCTCAATGGAGCCCGCCTGGGGCGCAATGCGCAGGTAGCTGGCCAGTCCCAGGGCCTCTCCTGCTGGGTTGAGCAGCGCATAAAAAAACGGATCGCTCTGCTCACACTGGCCGCTCAGCCACTGGGTAAATTCCGCTTCACTGGCAAACGGGCCATAGGGCAGATAGGTCCAGCCAGGGTCGCTCGCCGAGGTACCAAGGGCCCGGTAGAGATCGGCGGTGTGGTGGGGCTGCAGGGGTTCAAGCTGGCAGTAGCGGCCTTTGAGCACTTGCCCGCTCGGGTAGGGGGGTGGGCTCCAGGCGGGCAGGCGTTCACCGAGGGGCTGGCCGAAGCCGTTGATTTCGTAGGGCATAGGTGTGTGTTCAGGCTGGCAAGAGAGTGCCAAGAGTACCACCCTTGGCCCATAAGCGATACTGCCGCGCAATCGCGCACTCATCACCCTGGGTATGCCTAGAACCTGCGGCCATCGACAGATGTTTAGCTGGGGCTCGTCTAAACTCGTTTGGGGTACTTTGAAAACTGGCGCCAATTGTGTTGGCACCTGAGGGCTTGGACAGACGCGTGCGATGGCATTCCAGTAGCGTTAGCGCTTTAACTACCTATGCATTCAACTGTGCAGGCCGCCGCTGGTTTGCCTGCTGGCTGCTGTGCCTGGCCATTGCGCAACTGGTTTGGGTGCAGCATGCAAAGGCGGCTCCCCTGTTGCTCAGCCAATATGGCCGCGAGGTGTGGACCAGCCGGGAGGGCCTGCCGGAGGGGGCGGTGTTGTCGCTGTTGGAAGATGACCAGCGGCAGCTTTGGGTGGGCAGTGAATGCTGCCTGCTGCGCTTTGACGGCGAGACCTTTACCCGCCTGGATAACCAGCCGAGTTTCGGCCAACACAGTTTTGCCCAGGTGTTGATAAGGGCCGAGCCTAAGGGTATGTGGGCGGGGTTTGCCGGTGGCCTGGCGTTTTTTGATGGCGCCCAGTTCCAGTGGTTTGCAGAAGCCCAGGGCCTCACCCACCCCTATGTGTACTCCCTGGCCAGCAGCGCTGCCACCCTCTGGATTGGCACCGGCGGCGAGGGCATCTGGCGTTTAAAGGCCGGGCAGATGGCTCGCGATAGCTCCTTCAGCCAAAGCGACATGCCCGCCATGATTTACCGCCTACTGAGCGATTCCTCTGGCCGCCTGTGGGCCGCCACGGAGAGTGGGTTGTTAACCCAAAATACCGAGGGCAGCTGGCAGAAGGTGGCCACCCAGGGCCTTCCGGCCCAATCCATCAGCCACCTGGCCGAGGGCCGCCCCGGTGAAGTCTGGGTGGGCACATCAGCTGGGCTTGCCAGATGGAACGGCACCGCCTTTGAAGCCTATGCCCCCCTGTTGAACTTGCCGATCACCGCCCTCTACGCCGACCGCAACCACATGCTTTGGGTGGGCAGTGGCGATACCCTGTTTCGCATCGGCAGCGAGGGTGTGGAGTCCTTAGCCCTCAACCAGGGCACTATTTTGTCCCTGGCCGATGACAGCTTCGGCGATATGTGGGTGGGCACCAGCAACGGCCTGCTGCGCCTTACCCCCGGCCCCATCGCCACCTTTGGCAAGCGCGAGGGGCTGCTGGTGGATGACCTTAAAAGCGCGCTGCCGCGCCGGGCGGGGGGCGTTTGGCTACTGGATGCCAGCGGCACCCTGGGCTATTTCGCCAATGGCAGTTTTGCACAGGTGACCCAGGTGGGCGCGATTAAGGGCGGCGCCCTGTTGGGCATGACCGAGGATGCCGATGGCACACTCTGGATTGCGGGCACTGAGCTGTACCGCTTCGCCGCCGGGCAGCTGACCACCCATGAGATTCCCGGCGAGGGGCTGTCGCTCGTGGAGCGGGTGGGGGATGAGCTGTGGCTGGTGCAAACGGCCCCCAATGGCACGAGCAGCCTTAGCCGTTTTCGCGACGGCAAACTCGAGCCTATCAACCTTGGCCAGCCCGTGCGGCACATTCAGCGCATCTACCAAGACCGCGCAGGCCAGGTGTGGATTACCTCCAGTGGCTCGGGCGTGCTGCGTATTACCGGGGGCGAGGTGCAGCACTTTAGCCAGGCCGATGGCCTGCCCAGCGACACGGTATACGGCATTACTGAAGACGGCGACGGCCGCATTTGGCTTGCCACCCGCGGCGGTATCGGCCTGATTGAGCGCAACCGCGCGGCGCGCTTTAACGATATTAAAGGCGCCCCGCAAAACGCCACGGTACATATTTATTTGGATGCCAAGGACCGCCTGTGGGTGAGTGAGTCTGGCGTTGGCGTGCACCTGTTATCCCGCTCAGCTCTGCTCAAAGCGGTGGCAACCCAAGCCAGCGAGGTGCCCGCGGAATTGCTCACCATCCGCGATGGCCTGCGCAGCCTGGCCTTTTCCTGGCGGCGCGGCGGCATGGCAGCCGTTGACGGCGCTCTTTACTTGCTCGGTGAGCGGGGCCTGTCGGTAATCGACACCTCCTTGTACCAAGCGCCGATATTTCAGGGGCCGGTCACCATTAACGGCCTGAAGCTGGGGGAGCAGACTCTCAGCGGCAACCGTCTGACACTCCACAACCGCAGCGATGTGATCGAAATCAGCTACGGTGCCGTGAACCTGGCCGATGCCAGCCGCTTGGAATTTCGCACCCGTCTGGGCGATGGCCGCTCCCCCTGGAGCCCTCCCACCAGCGCCCGCTCGGTGCGCCTCTCTAACCTGGCCCCCGGCAGCTACCGGTTTGAAGTGGCCGTGCGCCACCAGGGGCAGCCTTGGCTGGCCGATACTGCCACCCTAGCCATTGAGGTGCCGCCCTATTGGTACGAGCGCACCTGGGTGAAAAGCCTGGCCGCGCTCTGGGTGGTGTTACTGGGGCTGGGGTATTTCCGCTGGCGCATCCGCAATGCCAAACAACTTGAGGCCTATTTGCGCACCACGGTGCATGAGCGCACCGCCGAACTGCACCAGGAGATCAGCGAGCGCAAACTGGCCGAATCCAAAGCCCTCGATTTGGCCCAAAACCTTGAAGAGCGGGTACAAGAGCGCACGGTGGAGCTGGAGTTTGCCAAGATGGCGGTACACAAAAGTGAGGAGCGTTTTGCCCTGGCGGTGCAGGGGGCCGAAGACGGCATTTGGGACTGGGACTTAAGCCAGCACACCCTCTACCTATCCCCCCGCTGGAAGGCGATTTTGGGCTATAAAGACCACGAATTCCCCTCCACCATCGACGCCTGGCTTAGCGCCGTGCACCCGGACGACTTAGACCTGGTGCGCGACCTGCTGATCTTCTCCGACACCCACCCCAATATCCGCCAGGAATACCGCATGCTGCACAGGGACGGGCGGGAAATTTGGGTGCTCTGCCGGGGCGTAGTGATCCGCGATAACACCTACGGCCTACCCCTGCGAGCGGCAGGCTCGCAAACCGACATCAGCCAGCGCAAACATACCGAGGACGCCTTGCGGGAGAGCCTCACCCGGGACCCAGTCACGGAGCTGCCCAACCGCGCCCTGTTTTTGGATCGCCTGGACCAGGCCCTCTTAAAGCGGCGCCACCAAGACACCCAAGTGACCGTAGTGCTGCTGGACATCGACGGCTTTAAAGCCCTCAACGAAAAATACGGCCACGCCGCAGGGGATGACATACTGCGCGAAGTGGCCCGCCGCATCTTAAGTGTGCTGCGCCAAACCGATACCCTGGCGCGCCTGGGTAATGATGAATTTGCCCTGTTATTGCTGGAAATTGAAGAAGAACACCAGGCGCAATTTGCCCTGGAGCGCATTAAAAACGTGTTGGACGCGCAGGTAGTAATCGCCCAACACAGCATTAAAATGTCCTACAGCATGGGCATTAAACACATCCAGCCGGGCGAAACCCACGCCGATGAAATGCTCATCACCGCCGAAAACGCCCTTCACCAAGCCAAACAGCAGGGCGGCAACCGGGTGCAAACGGTGGATAAAAAAACCAAAGGCCGCCGGGAATTAGAACAGGAATTACTGCACGCCATTCACGAAAATGAATTTACCCTCTACTACCAACCCTTAATTAATTTAACCACCCACAGCATAGTGGGCGCCGAAGCCTTAGCCCGCTGGAATCATCCCAAGCGAGGTTTATTAGGCCCGGCGCATTTTATTAGTTTGCTTGAAGCCTGTGGCTTAATGGATTTATTTAGCGATTGGGTACTGGACACCTGCTGCAAACAAATTGCCCTATGGCGCGAAGAATTTACCGATTTTTCCCTGCGGGTTTCCTTTAATTTACCCGCCACCCATTTAAACAGCCCGCAATTGGTTGACCAAATTATGGCGGCACTGCAAACCCACGCCATTCCCGCCAGCAGTTTAGGCATTGAAATTGTGGAGAGCAGCCTGATTGAATCCAACACCGTGGTATTAAACAATTTAGAGCGCCTGCGGGATATTGGCCTGCCGGTGTCCATCGACGATTTTGGCACCGGCTATAGCAGTATGAATTATTTAAAACACTTCCCGGTGGACTGCATTAAATTGGATAAATCCTTCTGCCAAGGCGTGCCGGATAACGCCCGCGACGTAGCCATTTGCGAATCCCTGCTCGCCATCGCCGAACAACTGGGCCTGCGGGCTATAGTGGAAGGCGTAGAGACAGAAAAACAAATGTTATTTTTTAAATCCAAACCGCAATTAATTGCCCAGGGTTATTATTTTTCCAAACCTGTCCCGGCCTGGGAGTGCGCCCAGATGATTCGCGAGTACAATCACATTCATTTATTAAAAGCTGCGCCCTAGGATAAACTTCACCCATTGTTAAGTGGCACTGGATGCCATGCAGGTGTTAAACCACTATAAAATAACTGTTTGTTTTCTCGTTTTCTCGTTTTCTCGTTTTCTCGTTCCCATGCTCTGCGTGGGAATGGATACCGCTTCACTGTACTCCGGCGGATGTTTCTCCCAAAATTTAAACCTATGCATTTCCACGCAGGGCGTGGGGGCGAGGAATGGTTGTGGCCTGCTTTTAGGGGGGGGCTTTGCATAACTCAAACCCATGTCATTAAGTTAAGAGTTTTTAGGTGAATCTTTACCCGTAGGT
>DAOQGS010000220.1:0-6097 GCA_035338675.1 Cellvibrionaceae bacterium | reverse complement strand
GGGAAGATAGGTGCCACCGCCGCCATTTCGGCAATATTTGCCAAGGGAACCAATAGGGTGCGGGCTTGGATGGGTAGCATCATGCAGGTGATGGTGCCGGGTTCAGATGCAGAGGGCTCACTCATAAACAGATCCTGTCTTGGGGCTAATGCCTCAGCGGGGTTTAGGGCCGCTGAGGGTGAAAATAGTCTAGGTTCACACCGATACCTGGGTGCGGTTTAAGCGCCGCTGCAGGGCCTGGGCGAGCTCCCGCGGATTGCCCGCAAAGCGGGTGCAGCCTAGGCGCTCCACGCTGCGCGGCATTGAATCAATAGCGCTGCTGGCGGGGGTTTGGATCCACACCTGGCCGCCCAAGTGGTGCAACAATTGGCAGCCGCGGGCGCCATCCTCCCCCATGCCGGTAAACATCACCGCGCCGCCCTGGGCGCCATACACCCGCGCCACCTTGGCGATCACCTGGTTGATAGAAGGCGTAAAGCGCCCGGCCCAAGGCTGTTGTTTGGGGGTTATGCGGCCGGGGGTGACTATGTCCAGGGCCTGATTGGGGGACACCACATACAGGCAGCCCGCCTCGATGGCCTGGTTCTGATGGGTGCCACACACCTTAAGGCCCGTGCGCTGGCGCAGCATCTGCACCAGGGATTTATGGCCGCTGGGGCTTATGTGCTGGGCATAGATCAGCGCCAGCTGCTCCGGCGGCTGGTCCAGGGCCTCCAAAAATTGCCCTACCGCTTCCGGCCCACCGGTGGAGGCAGCCAGCACCCACACGGCGGTTGCGCGCTTGGCCTTTTGGGGCTGTTGGTCGATCAATAAATCTAATTTTGTTTGCAGCCTGCGCACCCGCTCCCGGCGGCGCACCTCCGGCCATTGGCTGGGGTCTGTCGCATCCGTGGGGGCCTCGTCTTCATCGGCCACAATCACCGGCAGGTTGGCGTCGTCCATGGCATCCAGCAGAGATTGAGCCGCCGGGTCGTCCATATCCAGCTGCACCAGCCATACATCCGCCCGGGGCAGGCTGCCGAGGGTTTCGCCGCTGAACACTTGGCTGGCCACTAGCGTGTGGGGCAAGGGCGCGAGCAGGCGGTGCAAGTCCAATAGCTGTGGCTTAGATTCGGCCAATACCCCCACCGCCAAGCCCGTAAGCTTCACCGCTTAGGGGCCTTTGTCACCGAGGATGCGACTGACGATGCCCGCCAACACATCCTCCTGGTAGGGTTTGCCCAGGTACTCATTCACGCCGATGCTCAGGGCATGCTCCCGGTGTTTGTCGCCGGTGCGGGAGGTGATCATAACGATGGGTATATGCTTCCAACGGGCGGTGGTGCGAATGTTTTTCGCCACTTCAAAGCCGTCCATACGGGGCATTTCGATATCCAGCAGCATCAGATCGGGAGTGTGGTCCTGCAGAATCTTCAGGGCGTCCACGCCGTCTTTGGCGGTGATCACCAGATAACCTTCCCGCTCCAGAAAGCGCGTGGTCACCTTGCGCACGGTTACCGAGTCGTCCACCACCATGACGGTTTTTTGCACCCTCGGGGCGTTTAAGGCCTTGGTGCGCTCGTGGTTGAGGGGCAGTGCGTCCACAAACGCCACGGCTTTGCGCACCAATGCGTGAACATCCAGAATCACCACCACGCTGCCGTCGCCCATGACGGTGGCGCCGGAGAGGCCCTGTACGGCGGCAAACTGTTTGCCGAGGCTCTTCACCACAATTTCCCGGCTACCTTGCAGGCTGTCCACCTGCAACGCCATGGTGTGTTGGGCGGAGCGCACCAGAATCACCGGCAGCGGCAGCAGCTGGCCTTCAAGCTTCGGCGTGGTGCCTTCGTACAACATGCCGCCTAGGTAGCGCACCTGGTAGTTTTCATCGGCGTATTCAAAACGCGCTTCCGGCTGCTGGTAGTAGTGCTCCAGCTCAAAGGGGCTGACCCGCACAATACCTTCAATGGCGTTGAGGGGAATGGCATAGGTGTCTTTGCCGAGGGTGACCATCAGGGCGCGGTTCACCGATACGGTAAACGGCAGTCGCACGGTAAATTGCGAACCCACGCCGCTGCGGGACTCAATGGTCATAGAGCCGCCCAGCTGTTTAATCTCGGCGGCCACCACATCCATGCCGACGCCGCGGCCGGAAATCTGCGTCACGCTCTCGGCGGTACTAAAGCCCGCCTGCAAAATAAATTGCATGACTTCGTGGTCGCTCAACTGGGAGTGCTCCCCCATCAGGCCGCGCTCAACAGCTTTTTTGCGCACCTTATCCAGGCTGATACCGCGCCCGTCATCTGCCAAACGCAGCAGAATGTCGCTGCCCTCGCGGGCCAGGGATAATAAAATACGGCCAAATTCGGGTTTGCCCTTGGCCAGGCGCTCAGCGGGGGGCTCAATACCGTGGTCCACGGCGTTGCGCAGCATGTGCTCTAAAGGCGCCACCATGCGCTCAAGTACCGAGCGATCCATTTCCCCTTCTACGTTATCCAGCTCGAAGCTGACGTGTTTGCCCAGCTCGCCAGCCACCTGCCGCACTATGCGGCGCAGGCGCGGCACCAGGCGGGAGAAGGGCACCATGCGCGAGCGCATGAGGCCTTCCTGCAGGGAGGAGTTGATGCGCGATTGCTGCAGCAAAATCGCTTCGGTGTCTTTGACCTTCTCGCTCAGGGTGCGCTTTAGGTCCACCAGGTCCGAGGCGGACTCGGTTAAAGAGCGGGAGAGCTGCTGCAACTGGGAGTAGCGGTCCATTTCCAGCGGGTCGAAGTTTTCGTTCTCCGCCAATTGCTCCTGGCGGAAGAGGATCTGCGCTTCGGTTTCTATGTCTAGGCGGCGCAGCTGCTCTTGGAGGCGGCGCAGGGTGCCGTCGATCTCGTTAATGGCGGCGCCAAAGCCTTTGATTTGCTGCTCGATACGGCCCCGGCTGATGGAGGTTTCCCCCGCCAGGTTAACCAGTTCTTCGAGCAGGTCTGAGGAGACCTTGATGACCTCTTGGGAGCCGCTTTTGGAGCGAGCCACAAAGTCCGGCAGATTGGTAACCACCGGGCTTGCGAAGGCTTCCACCACTTCTTTGGTGTCTTCCGGCGCCACGGCCACCACGTTTTTGCTGCTGACAAACGGCACCGGGCTGCTGGTGGAGGCGATTTCGGCGATTTTGGCCGTCAGCGTCGGCGCGTCCACGGCCTCATCGCTCTCTTCCACTTCGCTGGCAACACCGTCCATCAACTGGCGGGACTTGCGGATGGATTTGAGCAGCTGGTCTTGGTAGGCGAGGATGGTGGCGAAGAAATTCACATCCCCCTTGGGGCCGCCCACGCCGATCAAATAACTTTCGTAATTGTGGGTCAGCTCCCCCAATTGGATCTGCGAGGCCAGACGGGCGCCGCCTTTGAGTGTATGCAGGGCGCGCTTCATCACATCCGGGGCTTCGCTGCTGTCCCAGTCGGACTCCCAGGCGTGGATGGACTCGTCCAACTCCTCCATTAATTCGTCGGCTTCCTCCAGGAAAATCTCCAGAATTTCTGGGTCGAAGTCATCCTCCACCCGCTCGCTGGCGGGCTTATCGCGGCTGGCTTCCGGCAGGAAGGAGGCGCTGGCAACCGGGGCGGCGGGCGTCGCTGTGGCAGCCTGCACCGGTGCAGGCGCGTCTTCGGCAGGCTCGCGGGTTTGCGCCAGCAGTTCGGCGAGGTCTTCCTCACCCAGATCAAAATCACCCAGGGCGATTTCATCCTCATAGGGCTCGCTTGCGGCGTAATCATCGGCATCAGCCAGGCCGAATTCGCTTTCTTCGCCGGCTTCCCCATCCTCTATGGCATCCAGATCCAGGCTGTCGGTTACCACCGGAATCGGGTCGAAATCATCCAGGGCGCTGATCAGCGGCTCGTCTTCGGCGTTTAGATCCACCAACTCATCCAGAAGCGGCACTATCACGTCGTCGTCATCCACCGCAGCGGCGAAGGTCTCCTCGGCGCTGGGCAGCAGCATATCCTCGGCGTCGGCATCCAACAGGGTGAGGGTGTCGTCGGCGCTGAGGTGGCTGTCGATGGCGGTGACCAGGTCGAGATCCATATCGCCGAGAATAGGGTCCAGGTGCTCTTCGGCCTCCAGAGCAACCAGCTCGGCGGCCTCATCAGCATCGGGCTCTAAGGTGAATAATTCCTCTGCTGTAGCGGCCAGCTCAGGCTCGCTGGTGTCAGCTGCCAGGGCTTCATGATCGAAGCTTGCGCTATCAAACTCAGCGGCGGCCCAATCCTCTGGCAATGCTGGCTCGGCTTGCGCCTGCTCGTCTGCGAAGACGGATTCCTCTGCGGCTAAGGCTGCAGATACCTCGGCGTCGAATGCCTGGTCTTCAATCTCAGTGGGTTGAGATTGGGTCTCGAATTCTAGGGGCTCAGATTCTTGAGTTTCGGATTCTTGAGCTGCAACGGCAGCTTCCAATTCATCCAGGGTGGGGAGGTCGAATTCTTCGTGATCCAGCTGCAGCGCTTCTATATCCAGCACAGGTACCTGCTCGGTCTCGTCATGCTCAGCAGACTCTTCCTCGGCAAGTATGTGGGCCATGGCGGCATCCGCCTCATCCTCATGGTCGCTGCCATCGGCGGCGGCTTCCAGCTCCTCAAGGCTTGCCAGCACCAGCTCTTCGTCTGCCCCCCTGTGCTGGGCGGCGAGCATATCGCTCAACTGTTCATTAAGCTCGCCGAGGCCCTCTTGCAAGGCGGCGGGGATGTCGGGCAGGTTTTGGCCTGCGGCCACCGCATCCACCATATCCAAGAGGAATTCGTGGGCGGGCAATAGGTGTTCTACATAGGCCGCCGTCGCTTGCGGTAGGGCCGCCAGGGCCAGTTCGTGCAGAAGGGCCAAGCGGCCACTCAACTCTGCCATGGTCGGCAGATTGGCCTGGGCGGCACCGGCCTGTAAGCGGCCTAGCTCCTGCACCAAATCGCGGATGGTGTGTTCTTCGTTGGCGTCGTGCAACCAGCGGGCGAGGATCTGGTCGGCGTCCAGCAATAGGCGCATGTCCTCGGCCATAAAAATGGATAACAGGCGCGGATCCACCTGCTTGTGACCATCCGGGGAGACCTGTTCTTTCATGCGGATCAGGTGATCCAGATGCAGCTCTTTAAGTTCGTGCACGCGGGCGATGAACTGCTCGGCGGCGGGGATGATCAAGGCCCGGCGGGCTTTGATGTCATCCACCACCCCGTGAATATAGCGGGAGGCATCCATCAACAGCTGCAGCATGTCGGCATTGAGGTTCACCTGATAGGCGCGCAGCTCTTTGGTGAAGCCCTCTAGGGGAGTGGCGATGCTGGCCACCGGCGCCACATTGGCCATGTGGGCACTGCCTTTAAGAGTGTGCAAAGCGCGCTGCAGGCTGTCGGAGGGCGGCGTAAAGAGCGGCGCCAACTCCTGCATCTGGCCGATGAATCCATCCACTACGGCCAAGTGGGTCACCGCCTCAGAGGCAAACAGGTCAAACAACACGGTTTGTTCATCATCCCCGTCGGCAGCCTCCGTCTCGGCGCCAAATGCCTCGGCGCTGGCCAACTCGGGCACTTCGCCGCGCGCCAAGGCCTGGCCGAGGGCAATCAGCTGCTGGGTGAGTGCGGCATCCGGGTTGCGCTTCTTGCTGGCAAAGGCGTCCACCAGGGCGGGCATAAACGCCAACACGCGGCTGATGTAGTCCAGGTGCGTGGCGGCAATTTCAATGCTGTTATCCAGCACCCGGTTGAGCATGTTCTCCACCGACCAGGCCACCTCGCCCACATCCTGGGCACCCACCATGCGGCCAGAGCCCTTGAGGGTGTGAAAGGCGCGGCGGATCACGGTTAATAATTCGGTGTTGTCGAGCGCTTCCAGCCACTGGGGGTAGTACTCATCTAAGGTGGCCAGCACCTCACCGGCCTCCTCGATAAATACTTCAATGATTTCATCGTCGATCAGATCGCTGTCGTCTTCGGTGCTCGCCTCAGTCTCCTCATCTGCCTCAGCCGGGGCCAGCGGGGCGCTTGGGGGCGCAGACGGCTCAGCCAAAGCTGACGCAGGGGCCAACGCTTGCGCAGGAGCCAAAGCCTCGGGCGCGGCGGCTGCCTCGGGCGCAAGCTCTGGCAGG
>DAOQGS010000219.1:0-6107 GCA_035338675.1 Cellvibrionaceae bacterium | reverse complement strand
CAATACGTCTTTTAAAATCACAACACTGCGCTGGGCAATGGGTAACTGCACAAAAGCGCCCAGAGTAATTGCCAGGGTTTCCTGCTGGATCAATTGTTGTAACGGATCCGCATCGTTACTAACAAAACTATCCTCATAGTCTGCAGCCACAGATAATTCCGTCATCTGCTCGAGTGAATAAGGGTTTTTTGTAACTTTAGCCCGCAATAGATCAATGGCGCGGTTGTGGGCGATTTTAAATAACCAGGCGCGCAGCTGCTGTGGGTCAGTAGGCGCGTTTTGCGCCGTAAATGCTTTGATCAGCGTGTCCTGCAGCAAATCCTCCCCATCCGTAACCGAGCCCAATAGGCGCGCGCAATATTTATGTAGCATTGGCTGCAGTGGCGCTGCGGCAGTTAAAAATTCTGTCCAATCAATTACCGGTTGCACCAACTTGCCTCTTATTCACTGGGCTGCAAAATTCGAATGCCATCTTCCCCGCTAATTCCAAATGCAAATCCCTGTGTAAAACGCTCATCCGTTAATAACTGCGCGACCTTATCACCATAGTCGCGCGGTGCCATGGGCGCGCCAAAACGCAACACAAACTCCTCTGGCGATATTTTGGCAGCCTTTGCATAAGCCCTGGCACCTGCATCGCCAATTCCCGTTCCCAACACCATTTGTTGCGGCACTATTACTTGGAAGTGTTTATTTAAGTGTTGTTGTTCGGCAATACCCTGAGCGTACTGGGCCATTAACCAAAGCATGCGTTTGGCACCGGCATAACCACCTGAGGCAGGTGATCCATTAATTGCAGCGCCGCTGGAAACTACTAATATTCGCTGCGCTTTAGCGGGGTTATTTTTTAATATGGCCTGCAGCCAATACAGCCCGGCTTTTACGTCTATGTCCCAGGTGTGGCTAAATTCCTCCCAGCTAATATCCGTAAGGCTCGCCATTTTAGGCGGCGCACCGGCATTTAAAATAATCACATCCGGCGCCACGGCGCTAAGTATTTTTGCCGCCGCGAGCGGGTCAGTAACATCGGCGCTAAAAGTGTCAATGGGTACACGCGCTGCGATTTGTTCAAGCTGCGTTGTATCGCGGGCAACCACGCTTACCTGGGCGCCTTCTGCAACCAGTGCCTCAACTATGCCAAGGCCCAAACCTCGGCTGCCACCTGTAATCAGTATTGTGCTATCGGCTAATTGCATTGTTAATTCCTCGTTGGATGGGTTTAGCTAAAACTCAACAATTTTTAAAAAGTCAGTGCCGATAATTTTTGCCGAACCTGCCGATAGTCAACCCAGCAGAAGCCCATATTTAGCGCGGCGGCATTTCGGTAAAACTCGGCAGTGAACTATCCACCATATCCCAGGCTAGGGCGCGGGATGTGTAGGTGACAACTTTTGGTGTGTAGCGGCTGGGCTCATCTAAACTGCCTGCGCGCACGCTAAATGCCGCTGGATTGGCCGCAAAGATCATATACACCGGTGTGCCGCAGGTGGGACAAAAAGCGCGGGTTTTAATATTGCCGCTGTCGGCTGTCATGCTCCACTCACTGGCGGTGCCGTCAATGCGCGCGGCGGCGCGGGGGAAAACCAAATGGGATGCATGGCCGTTGCCGCTTTCGTGGCGGCAATCGCTGCAATGGCATTCAACTCCTATGAGGGGTTCTGCATTAATTTCGTAACGAATAGCGCCGCAGGCGCAGCCGCCGGTATAGGGAGTTGTCATAAGCTGAATCTCGTGTGGGTGGGGGAAATAAAACTCGCTTCGATAATGTTTTTTTACAGCCAAACACTAACGGCATTAAGGCCTCTGGTGATTTAGCCGATAGAACTGTCATCTGGCAGGCTAATTTAGCTTGCATAATGCAAGCTTGTTGTGGCAAGGGTACAAAACTAAGTTTGATAATGCAAGTAACTTTGTTAGACTAAATTTGCCTCCATCTATAAGACAATCATGAAACGCACCGATACCAAATCCCATTGCCCTATAAACTTCACCCTTGAGATCCTGGGCGACCCATGGTCGCTGTTGGTGCTGCGGGATATGGTTTTTTTTGGCAAGCAGACCTTTAAAGAATTTTTAGAATCCTCCGAGCGCATTACCACCAGCGTATTAACCAGCCGCCTCAATAATTTGGAAAAACACGGTATTGTGTTAAAACAACCGCACCCCTCCGACCAGCGCAGCGCTTTATATAGGCTTACGGAAAAAGGCATAGGCCTGGTGCCAGTATTGTTGGCGATGATGGAGTGGGGCACTCGTCACGATCCTGCGAGCGCAGGGCATAGAAAAAAAGCCCTGGTGAATCGTATTAGAGCGGAGCAAAGTGCCATCAGCCGGGAGGTGCAAACCACTTTGCGCAAGGGCGGCGCGGTATTTGTTGCGCCCCAGGAATAGAAAATTTAATCAGCCAACAGGCTGTGAATTTCCCTATCGATTGCTTGTGCGTCAACTAGTTTTATAAACATATCCGCCCACTGATCTTCAGTTGCCAACCCCAATAAAACACCCAATACCGATCCTCGGTGGCAATTTTCACCACCCAAATTGGTGTTGGCCAATAAACCCTGGGGCGGATTTTCCAGATATTTATAGAGCAAAAATAATAGGCTCGGCCAGGCATCATCTATATAACAGGCCTTGGAATAAAGGCCCCCCACTACTTCAGCGTCGGTTAAATTGCGCTGCGCCAATTGGGATAGATTTAAACCAACTGAAGATTTAGCAATGGCGGCAATAATGTCGCGGGCGGGAGTATTATCGCGAAATAATAATAAATGGATTAAAGCCACATAGGCATCACAAATGGTTGCCAGGTGTTCATCCGGGTGGGTAAGGAATAAATGCTCCCGGCAGATGGCTTGTGTTTTTGCCAGGGAGGGCTCGCGAATTAATTCACTGATGGCAATCGGTGCAATCATCACCAGCCCACCTACCGAAGGGGTATCATGGGTTTTAAAGCCGCATTTATGGGCGGCAATTCCTTTGGCATACTGGGCAAAAAAAGCCCGATGAAATGACTCGGCGTAGGTGTCAGGATGCTGTGGGGTATTTGCCGTCATAAAGGCGATATAGCGCTGTAAAAAATCTTCGCTACTGTAACGGCCCTGATGGGCAATTAAACTGCGGGTAATCAGCCGTGCACAATGGGCATTTAAAGTATTTTCCCCCGCCGCCATTCCCTGGTGATAATGCTGATGGGCAATACCCCAAAATGGGCGTTTGCCTTTTAAAATAATCTCCCCCACCACTTCGCGCTGATGGGTTTTATTCTGCGGGCCGCGTCCACCGCTTGAGGTGGAATGTAAAGCCATAATTGATGAAGGATGCAAACTGGGTGCGGCTTCAAATTGTTTAATACCGCCAGGAAAGGCTTTTAGAATATCCAAAGGGTTATAAAACCAATGCACCGGCATGGAAAGAGCATCGGCCACATAAAGTAACTGCAAAGCCGCCCGAGCGCGGTTGTTAATGGTGTGGGTGGAAACGGCCATAATTAAATACCCGCCTGAATTAATTGTTGGCCGCAGCGCAGGCCCGATAAAAATGCCCCCTCTACCTTGCCGCCGGATAACCAATCCCCCGCTATAGCCAAACTCTCCTCCGGCCATACCTGGGTTGCGGCCATCACCGCACCGCGCGCATGGCGCCAGCGGTGGGCCACCACCGGGTGCCAATCGGGCGTAGGCTTATTGGGCTGCCAGGTTTTTAATAGGTGATTAAATTCGTCGATTAATAAAGGGGTAATTTCTGCAGCGGTTTTTTCTAATTGCTGCTGGGACCATTCGGCACTGGCATGAATAACCCAGGTATGCGCGGCATTATTACGCAGAGGTTTTGTGCTGTCAGCCGCCACCCAGGCTAAAGGCCCTTGGTTAATAAAAATTCCCCCATAGGGCAATTGTACTTGAGCTTGGGTTGCCAACATTAAAGCCCAGCAGGGCTGCATATTAACGCGCTTGGCCAAAGCGTGGGCGGCGCAATCAGCCGGTAATAAAGCAGCTGCCTGCGGGGCAGGCAGTGTTACCACTAGATTTTTAGCCTTAAAAATTTCCGCATCCGTCTTAATTTGCCAGCCGCTAGGGGTTTTTAGAAGGTTGCGCACCGCCTGGTTAAAATAAATTAATAATTCCCCGGCCAATAATTGCAAAGGTGATTTCATCACCGGTACACCCACATAACGCAGGTGGGGTTCTGTAGCGGTTAAATGCGCACCGTCCCAGGCGCCTATGGGTGTGTCCCAAAGCGCAACTACACCCTGTTGCAACCAGGTATTAACCTGCTGGCAAAATTCAGCGGACTGGGCAGTAAAATATTGGGCGCCGTGATCCCAGTACAGTGGCCCCTCCCGCCGGGTACTCATGCGCCCGCCAAAGCTGCGGGATTTATCCAACACACAGACACTTTTGCCAGCCTGCTGCACTCTATTGGCTGCCGTTAAACCTGCCATACCGGCACCGATTACTATGACATCGTAGGTTTTATTCACGCTGAATCCTCACATTTTTGTAAGCGCCTACAATTCATCAATGGTCGCCAAATAATGTTCGGCTTGGGCTAAAACCAATTGCTTTTCTTCTGCTGGCATTTTTTGCCACTGCACATAGGCCATGCCTATGCGGGGATTTTTACTGAGTTTATCCCCGTGGCGGGCATAAAAATGCCAGTACAAACTATTCAACGGGCAGGCGCCCTCGCCGTGGCGGCGATTAGCTTGGTAATGACAGTGTTTACAATAATCGCTCATTTTAGTGATGTAACTGGCGGAGCTGACATAGGGTTTACTGCCTAATATACCGCCATCGGCATATTGGCTCATGCCGCGAGTGTTGGGCATTTCCACCCATTCAAAGGCATCGATATAAATACCTAAATACCATGCATCGACCTCGTCTGGATGGCACCCGGCTAACAGCGCAAAATTGCCCGTCACCATCAAACGCTGAATATGATGGGCATAAGCCGTATTGAGGGATTGGGTTATGGCCTGTTGTAAACACTGCATATGGGTTTGCCCATCCCAAAACCATTTGGGTAATGGGCGCGTGTGCTGCAAAACATTATGCCTTGCATAAGCAGGCATACGGGCCCAATAAATGGCCCGCACAAATTCCCGCCAGCCCAATATTTGCCGCACAAAACCCTCGATGGTGGCAAGGCTTACACGGCCTTGGTGAAATTCTGCTAATGCTGCTTGAATTACTTCTAAGGGATGGAGCAATTTAATATTGAGTGCAAAGGAAATTCCCGCATGAAATAAGGTGCCCGAGTGCACACTCATGGCATCTTGAAATTCACCAAAATACGGCAAACTCTGTTGGCAAAAGTGCGCAAGCCAAGCCTTAGCCTGGCTGCGGCTAATGGGCCAGGGAAATGCCTGGGCCATGGGGTCGCCCAGGGTTTTTACACCAGCCTCACTAATCTCCTGCCAGAGTGAGCGAAGGTCATTTGCTAATACATACCATTGAGGCGCTGTGGGCGCGCCATTCCAGCGCTTGCGATTGTCGTGATCGTAATTCCATTTACCGCCCAATGGAGCGCCGTAATCATCTAATAAAATTTCGTACTGTTTGCGCAGGTCCCGGTAAAAAAATTCCATACGGGTATTTTTGTGTGCAAAGCGTTTAATTGCCTCTTCCCGCCTCAGCAAAAAATGTTCGCTGTCCACAACCTTAACGGCTATCCCCAAATCGCTAAGACCAGTTAAATACTGTTCCAAACGATATTCATCGGCCTGTTGCCGCTCAATGCTGGTAATGCTATAGCGGGACATTAAATTTTTAATATTGGCAATAAAATCCTGCTGATTGGTCGGGTCGCTCAGCTTAATGTAGTGCACACTAAGCCCGGCTTTTTTTAATGCCTCTGCAAATGCGCGCATGGCGGCAAAAATACCCAGCACTTTTTGCCCATGGTGCAGTGCATAATCCGTTTCACTGCGCACTTCCATCAACACATAAATCAGGTCGGTGCGGCTGCGTTGGGCCTTGGCAAACCAACTGTGATTAATATTCAGTTGATCGCCCAAAATAAGTCGCAGGCAAGTCATGGTATTTTTTTAGGGAACCTCTGAAAAATGTAGGCGGCGAAGCACTAGCTAGGCGAATTTGGCA
>DAOQGS010000218.1:0-6143 GCA_035338675.1 Cellvibrionaceae bacterium | reverse complement strand
AAGCACTTGCGGCGCCGCTTAACGGGCCGTGCTTGCGTGTAAAACCCCCAGTGTTTTTTATGGCAAAACTACAATAACCATCAGGAGTTGTCTGTGCACAAATCTCCCCAGTCAGCCCAGGATCAGCGCGTTTCCTGGGGCGAAAAAATCAGCTATGGGCTAGCTGATACCGGCTTTAATTTTTACTGGACCAATATCTCCACTTTTTTATTATTTTTTTACACCGAAGTATTTGGCATCACCGCTGCGGCGGCGGGCTTTATGATGACCACGGTTAAGCTCATCAACGCCTTTACCGATCCACTCATCGGCGCCTTCGCCGACCGCACCTCCACCCGCCACGGCAAATTCCGCCCCTTTTTAGTCTGGATGGCGGCGCCGCTCACCGTCTCTGCCGTGTTGGTATACACCACACCCAATTTAGGTAGCGACGGCAAAATCATCTGGGCTTATGGCACTTACCTTTTAATGATGGTGTGTTACACCTGTATTAATATTCCCTACAACGCCCTGTCGGGCGTTATGTCCGCCGACCCGCAGCAGCGCGCCGATATTAATGGCCTGCGTTTTGTCGGCGGCTTTACCGGCGGCACATTGGTGAGCGCCGCCACACCAAAACTTGTGGAATTGTTAGGCCAGGGGGACACCCAGGTGGGCTGGCAGTTGACCATGGTGTTCTGGGGCCTGGCGGCCAGTATTTTGTTCGTCAATGCGTTTTTTAATACTAAAGAGCGCGTTGAAGCAGTAAATGAAGAAAAAACCAAAGTTTGGGACGATATTAAAGACCTTAAAGGCAACCAGCCCTGGATGATTTTGTTTGTGCTGGCACTGATCATCATGGTCACCATCACCCTGCGCCAAACCACGGCACCCTACTACTTTAAATACTATGTAGAGCGATCTGATTTAATCGCCGCCTTTGTGCCCGCCTATATGTTCTCAGCCGCAGCAGGCGCTGCCCTTACCCCCATCCTGACCCGCTTAATCGACAAGCGCAATCTCATGATCATCCTGATGACCCTAACCGGGGTTTTTTCCGTCGCCTTTTATTTTGTACCGAAGGATCAGGTAGAAATTATGTTCGGCTTGCAGATTGCCATCGGCCTAGTGCTAGGGCCTAAATCCCCATTGGCTTTCTCCATGTACGCCGATACCGCCGATTACAACGAATGGCGCACAGGCCGCAGGGCCACCGCCATGACCTTCGCAGCCGCCACCTTTTCGCAAAAACTCGGCACGGCACTCGCCACTGCGCTTATCGGCTCCGTCTTCACCGCCCTGGGCTATGTGGCCAACGCCGACCAAAGCCAGGCATCCCTGGATGGTATTGTGTTGTTGATGTCCATATTCCCAGCCATTTTTGCCTTTATTGCCGCCTTTGTATTGATGTTTTATACCCTCGACAAGCAGCAACTCAAAACCATTCAAGAAGAATTAACCCAGCGCAAAGCCGACAAACAGGCCGCCAGCGGGCCGATACTTTATTAACACCACGCACAGCTAATATCCTGATCCCGAGGAGCCCCCATGTTACGACCCACCCACCAGGGCGAGCGCTTTGAACTCGACAATCCTTTAGACATGCCCCGCGCTGCGGGCTTCCTGTGGAACCGCCGGATGATGGTACAAATCACCTGCCGCGGCTACGCCATTGCCCAATATATGCAGCCGGAACCGGCCAAATACGCCTATGCCCCCAATCTTGAAGCTAAAACCTTCATGCAGCCGGAACAGCCCTATTATGCCCATCACCCTGGGCGTTTTTTCTACATCAAAGATGAAACCACTGGCGCCCTCTTCTCCGCCCCCTACGAACCGGTTCGCGCCAAACCTGACTCTTTTAAATTCTCCGTCGGGCAGGCCGACATACAGTGGGAAATCGAAAAAGACGGTATTGCCATACGCCTCTCTCTGACACTCCCCTCGGAGGACGTGGCGGAGCTTTGGAAAGTTGAAGTCACCAATCGCGGCGATCAAGCCCGATCCATCAGCCTTTATAGTTATTTCCCCATCGGCTATATGAGCTGGATGAACCAGGGCGCCCAATACCGCCCAGATTTAGGCGGCATAGTGGCCAGCTGTGTAACGCCCTACCAAAAAGTGGCCGACCACTTCAAAAACAAATACTTCAAAGACAAAACGTTTTTTATCGCCGACCGCACACCCACCGCCTGGGAAGCCAAACAAGAAGCCTTTGAAGGCGAAGGTGGCCTGCACAACCCCACCGGCACCCAAGGCCAAACCCTCGACAACGGCGATGCCCTCTATGAAACGCCTGCAGCGGTACTGCAGTACCGCCTTGAGCTGCAGGCGCAGCAAACCGAAACCCTGCATTTTATATTTGGCCCGGCCTTTGACGACGCGGAAATTCAAGCTCTAACCGGCAAGTATCTGGGTGCTGCTAATTACGCTAAAACCCTGGCCAGCTACAGCGATTACATCGCCCAGGGCAAGGGTTGTTTGCGCATCGATACGCCGGATGCGGAGCTGAATAACTTCGTCAACCATTGGCTTGCCCGCCAGGTGTTCTACCACGGCGACGTCAACCGTCTCACCACCGACCCGCAAACCCGCAACTACCTGCAAGACAATATGGGCATGAGTTTCATCAAGCCCGATATGGCCCGCCGCGCCTTTTTACACGCCCTAAGCCAACAGGAGGCCAGCGGCGCCATGCCCGATGGCATCCTCATCGCCGAGGGTGCAGAGCTTAAATACATCAACCAAATTCCCCACACCGACCACTGCGTCTGGCTGCCGGTTTGCCTGCGCGCCTACCTGGATGAAACCAACGATTACGCCATCCTCAGCGAACAGGTTACCGACGTTGAAGGCCACAGCCGCAGCGTGCTGGAGAGAATCAGCCAGGCTATGCACTGGCTGCTGAGTGCCCGCGATGAGCGCGGCTTAAGTTATATCGCCCAGGGCGATTGGTGCGACCCCATGAACATGGTGGGCTACAAGGGCAAAGGCGTTTCCGGTTGGTTGTCCGTGGCCACCGCCTACGCGCTTAATCTATGGGCAGATATATGCAGCGAAGCCGGTCACGCATCCCTCGCCCCTGGCTTTAGGGCGGGTGCAGATGAAGTCAACCAAGCGGTCAATAGCCACCTTTGGGACGGCGAATGGTTCGGCCGCGGCATCACCGATGATGGCGTAATCTTTGGCGTCAGCCGCGATACCGAAGGTCGTATTTTCCTCAACCCGCAAAGCTGGGCCATCCTAGGCGGCGCTGCGAGTAAAGAGCAGCAGCAAATTATGCTGCAAGCGGTTGAAGCGCAGTTGGAAACACCCTATGGCGTCATGATGTATGCCCCCGCCTACACCGCCATGCGCGATGATGTAGGCCGGGTGACACAAAAATTCCCCGGCTCCGCTGAAAACGGCTCGGTGTACAACCACGCCGCCGTGTTTTACATCTACAGTCTGTACACCATCGGCGAACAGGATCGCGCTTATAAGCTGATTCGCCAAATGATTCCTGGCCCCAGCGAAGCTGATTACAAGCAGCGCGGCCAATTACCCGTGTACATACCCAACTACTATCGCGGCGCCTACTATCAACACCCGCGCACCGCCGGCCGCTCCAGTCAACTGTTTAACACCGGGACGGTTTCTTGGGTGTATCGCTGCCTGGTTGAAGGTTTATTCGGTGTCAAAGGCCAGGGCGCAGATCTGGTCATCAACCCTCAATTGCCCAGCCACTGGTCCAGCGCCAAAATTGAACGACGCTTCCGAGGCGCTCTATTTGATATCGAATACTGCCGTGTCAAAGGGCTTGATGCCCTGCGAGTCTTACTAAACGGTAACCCTCTGCCCAATAACCGCATACCCCAACCCACACCTGGAGAGCGCTATCAGGTACGGGTTGAACTGCCCGCTGCGCAATAAAACCGTCGCAAATCGTCGCCGCCACCTTTATTAACGCGTTTTTATTTTTATCTAAAGACCAGAAAAATAAAGGTGTACGGCGATTTAATTTTTCTCAAAAAGCCTTTTGGCGCTTGCCAATAGCCGGTGCTAAATCTATACCTTTAAGTGTGTTCGCAACCGCTTACCTAAGGCTAAAGATCGGCGCGAACCCCAATAAACACGGGCCTCATGCGGGTAAATTAAATGCAAATAAGACTTTTCATGCCTGAATACTGACGCTACAATGCGACCCCGCTCAGTTGGAATGGGTGCCGCGAAGCACCTGATTAATAACCAATAAATGTTCAACTGCAGCAAAAACGTCGATTTTTAATTCGCCATCTGGCTTAAGCCCTTTTGCTAAAAATCTGCGTGTTAGAACCCCATTCTGGTATCACTTCAATTCACCTCGCTCACGGTTCACCGGTGTGGGAGAGGAGTGTGCTAGTTTTTGACAAATCTTGATTTATAAGGTGGCGACTTAGGTTATGTCATATCACTCGAAGAAGAGCTTTGCCTCACGATTCTCAGGGTTGATTATCGTTGTGGGCTTGCACGTTGGTGCCGTCATCGCGTTGATGTTTGGCCTTAAGCCCAAGGACGAAATGGTAATTGTAGAAAACGTAAAAGTTGAAACCATGGAAGAACAAAAGGAAGAGGTTGAACCACCACCGCCACCACCACCGGATTACGTACCACCTCCACCGGATTTTGCCCCCCCGCCGTCCTTCAACGTCGCCGCTGATGCGCCTGCCCCCGCCAACGCTATTACCACGGCTCCAGTAAAACCGGTAGAGGCAGCACCCGTTGCTAAAGCTCCTCCAACGCCTGCCAAACCACCTAAAAAAGGCCTTAGCCCGCCTGCTTATCCTAGTGAATCTAAAAAACTCGGCGAAGAAGGCCCGGTTGGACTTGCGCTGTATTTGAACGAAGAAGGCAAGGTGCAAGAAGCGCGTGTGGAGACATCAAGCGGTTTCCCTCGGTTAGATGAAGCTGCTGTAAAACAGGCAACTAAAGCATGGAAATTTGAGCCCTGCACGGAAGACGGCAAACCCGTCGCTTGTTGGTACAAAATTAAGTTTCGCTTCCAACTTAAAGACGCATAACCCGGTGCTGGGCCGCAGGCTTTAGCTCTAAATTTAATGACCCCCTCTGTTAATTGTAGGATTTAACAATGATTAATAAATTTTCCTCCGCACTTGTATTGCAGATGGCATTGGCCTTTGGTGGTCAACTACTGCTTTCTACTCACGCTGCTGCTGAAGATGCAGCGCCACCAGCTGCTCCTGCGGTTGAGACTCCTGTTGCAGGCCCACAGGAAACTCCTCCTGCTGCAGCCCCAGCGCCCGATAACGCTGTAGACGCAGCTCAAGAAGCCACCAAAGAAGCGGCTCACGAATACGGCTTAACAGCTCTATGGCAACAAGGCGACATTATCGCCAAAGGTAACCTCGTTATCATGGTGATCATGTCTGCATTCACCTGGTACATCCTGGCCACCAAACTGTGGCAACAACAAACTCTGTACGGACAATACAAAGCGTCTCGCAAATTGTGGGAAGCCAAAAGCCTGCCCGAAGGCATCAACAGCCTGAAAAGCGATAGCGCTTTCCGTATGGTTGCCGAAGACGGCGTAGCTTCCTACAAGCAACACGAAGCCCGCCAAGGCGAGAAAATTCACTTGGGCGAGTGGATCCACATGGCCATCAGCCGCTCAATCGCAAGCGTAACCTCTGATTTACAAACTGGCATGGCCTTCTTGGCGACTGTAGGTTCTGTGTCTCCGTTCGTAGGTCTGTTCGGTACTGTGTGGGGTATTTACCACGCCTTGATTAGCATCGCCGCTTCCGGCCAAGCCAGTATCGACAAAGTAGCGGGCCCCGTAGGTGAAGCCTTGATCATGACCGCTGTAGGTCTGGCCGTAGCGGTACCTGCGGTATTGGGTTACAACTGGTTAACTCGCCGCAACAAACTGGCTATTGAGCAGTTAAACAGCTTCGGTTCTGATGTACACGCTTACCTGTCCATGGGTGTGCGCGGCGGTCAAAAAGACTAATTAAATAATTGGGGAGCCAATGGCTCCCCTCTTTAAATTCATCAACCGAGGTAGTACGCAATGTCAATGAATGTTGGCGGCAATGATGATGACTTTAACTCGACCATCAACACTACGCCGCTCGTAGATATCATGCTGGTGGTACTGATCATCTTTTTGATCACAGTACCTGTAG
>DAOQGS010000217.1:0-6148 GCA_035338675.1 Cellvibrionaceae bacterium | reverse complement strand
TTACGCACGCCCAAAAACTATTCCGGGGTGCGCGTTGATTTTATTTTTCGATCTTAACGGGGAATCGAATGTCGATGGACACTGCTAGGAGTTTTTTGGTCGAGTGAATAATACAAATAATCCAAGAATTATATCTCCGAATACCCAGAGCCCAATTATCATGAAGGCGCCAATGCCTGTTCCTATCGCTGCACCTACGTGGCCTGCGCCTGTTGTGCTTTCCATGGCCGATGTTGCCGCATGCATGCCTCCAATCAGCCACCACGCCATTAAAAAATTAAATACAATGAAAGTCCACTTAAATAAATTTCCAAAAAATCCTCGCTTTGCTTTTCGTAGTTGAACGCCACATTTCATGCATTTCAATGCTGAATCACTAACTTCTGCAGAGCATTCGGGGCAATTTATCAAAGGCATTTTGTTCTCCTGTATAAGGCTTCTATAGATGGATTAATGAAAGATTTCTAATGTGACAAATTGATTCGCTGGTTTGTTCGTGTATGAAGCCCATGTTAAAGTTGGTGTGTCTTTTCGAGGTTTTTGCCTCAAAAATATCGTAAATAATCCTGGTGTTGGAATCTAATTCTGTTCCGCTCTTGGAGTAATTGATGCATTTAATCTCAAGATCTTTGAATGAGAATTCATTTTTGTTTGTAATCGTGAAGTCTCCAGCCATGATGTTCCCAAATCCTTCTTTTTTCCACTGGTATTCGAGCTTGATATTATCTATGGCTAGCATCTTTCTTATGGCAATGCTCTCCTTTTCGGTTCTTGCCTGCGGGGTGGGGGTATTAAAATAATAGTATACAATTAGTGAAATTAGAGCTGTTCCGGACCAATGCATAAGGGTAATGTGTATTAAAGACTTACCGCAGGAAGGACATTTTTTAAATGTTTTTTGTATGCTTTTTCCACAAAATTTGCATTTTGTGAATAGGCTTTCGCTGTTCATGTCTGTTCCTATTTTTTCGCTTTTCATGTGGCGGTCAGTGAAGGGAAGCTTTGGCTCGTATGGAAGCTCTTAGGTTAGGCAGCAATGCCCAATATCGCACCTGGCGCCCCAGGAAATAATTTTGCTGATGCAAATTTTGTTGGGCATTACTGCCCAACCTACGGCCATCATCATAAACTACTCCATCTCCTCCCAAAAAATCTCTTTCAGCTTCCAGCCGGTTTTATCTTTTATAAATACAAAATTGTCTACCCTCTGCCAGTTGGGGCTGTTGACATCCAGCTTCGGCTCGCTTGTACGTTTGACGAAGTCATAATTGGTCAGGTCGATAATTTTGCCTGCCTCCATATAGCTTGTTCTGCCTTCTAAAATTTTGGGGAGGGTTTTCTCAATATCTTGTGAGGGTAATTTTTGGGGTTTTATACCATCCACTACGCCGCGCAAGGTAATTGGATTAGCGCTTAGAGATTGTATTTTTTTAAAGTCTTTATCCAGTAAAACCTGGCGAAATTGCCCCCAGAATTCATTAAATGAAGAGTTGTCTGGCTCTTTTGCTGTGGCGCATCCGCCAATGAGGACGAGTAATATAAATGTTTTCACTAAAAGGCTAAAAATATTCATGTAGGGTTCCTATACATTTGGCCAGCGATGGCCTTTAAGTTGCCAAGAGCTTTTGGGGAAAAGTGATTTCCTCACTTCATCACCCTGGTTGCCGCCAATCAAAACATAATGAGTTGATGTCTCTTCTACCAAAAACCCCACATGATTACCGCTGCGACTCAGTGAGCTATTCGCCATGGCGGGGTTATGAATAACAGTAATCGCACCAGTTTGAGCGCCTTTACTAATGCCCCAACTAATCCAGCTTGCCGCCGCCGCGCTGCGTGTACCTGTTATGCCGACTTGCGCTAGGCACCAATTAACGAAAGCGGCACACCAAGCGGTTTCATCTGAAGTGGTTCTAAGGGTGGTGGATCCGAAGTATTCCAATATGCGAGGGTTAGCTGCAGCGCCAGCTTTTTCATGAACACCCATTTCGTTTTTAGCAATCTCAAACCATGCTGCACCGGAATTGGTTGCTGGCGACAAGGCAGGAGAGGGTGGAGGTGGTTGGATGGGCTTGCCACTGAGTTTCGCATTGAGGGCCGCTTGGGTTTTTGGCCCTGCAACACCATCAACACCTAATTTATTTTGTGCTTGAAAAGCCTGCACCGCACGCTCGGTTTTTAGACCAAATTTGCCATCGGCAGTTAACGGTGGGTTGAGTTTTAAAATTGAATTGAGTTGCATTTGTAGGCGTTTAACATCATCGCCTGAAGAACCGTTTCTTAATGTGATTGCCATAAATTTCTCCATGATTGTACTGATAAAAAATCAGGCGGCATTTATGGGCCGCCTGACGGTTAAAAAATCATTCTACTAGGTAACTAAACACCCCCTCCTCATCAACCCCCACATGCACCTTCTTAATATCTTCCCCCAATGCCATCTTACCCAAACACTCAGTAGCCAGCGCAGGCAACAAAGTTCGAGTTAGGATATTCTCAATATTACGAGCCCCGGTATCTACTTCCTGCGAGCGAGCCACAATATGCAGCAACACATCTTCATCATAACTAAAGCTGGCGTTGTAATGGGCTTTAACGCGTTTCTCAATTCTGCGCATATTAATTTTGCAGATTTTTAATAGGTCTTCATCGCCCAGTGGGTAATAAGGGATTACCGTGGTGCGGCCTAAAAAGGCGGGTTTGAAGTAGCGCAGTAATTGTGGGCGGAAGTTGTCCAGTAATACTTCTGGGTCTGGTTTTTCTTCGCTGGCGGCAATCATGGCGCGCAGGTGCTCTTCGGCGGCGTTGCTGGTCATGATTATTAGAGTATTTCTAAAATCTATATCGCGTCCTTCGCCATCTTTAATGGTGCCTTTATCGAATAAATTATAAAAAACATCCTGCACGCCGGGGTGGGCTTTTTCCATTTCGTCTAATAAAACTACGGAGTAAGGTTTGCGGCGCACGGCTTCGGTGAGTACACCGCCTTCACCGTAGCCTACATAACCCGGAGGGGAGCCGAGCAGCATGGAGACTTTATGCTCTTCTTTAAATTCCGACATATTAATGGTGGTAATGTTTTGCTCACCGCCGTAGAGGATATCGGCAAGGGCCAATGCGGTTTCGGTTTTACCTACACCGGATGAGCCCACCATAAAAAATACCCCTATGGGTTTGCGCGCATCGGTAAGGCCTGCGCGGCTGGTGCGGATGGCTTGGGCAATAGCTTCTAATGCGTGTTGTTGGCCGATCACGCGCTCGCCTAATACTTCGGCTAAATTCAACACCTGTTGAATTTCGTTGGAAACCATTTTGCCGACAGGAATTCCCGTCCAGTTGGCAACTACCTCGGCTATGGCCTGGCTGCCTACATTTACTTGGATTAATGGGTTCTCGCCCTGTACCGCTTCTAACTCTTTAAATAACACTTGTAATTGGGCTTTGGCGTCCAGGCGTTCGGCTTCAGTTAAACGGCCTTCGGCATCGGCTCCGGATTTTTTCGCCAGTTTAAAATCCGCATCAATTTTATTTTGAATTTCGTGAATTTTGGCTACTAATTCTTTTTCCGTATTCCACTGGGCTTCGCTGGTGGCCAGCGCCGCTTGTTGTTCGGTGAGTTCGGCATATAATTTAGCGATTTGTTCGTCGCAATTGCCGGTGGTGGCGTTTTCCCGCTCCAGGGTTGCAATATTGGTATCAATTTGTTGGATGCGGCGGCGGATATCTTCAATGCTTGCAGGTGTTGTGCTTTGGCTTAAGCCTACACGGGCGCAGGCGGTGTCCAATAGGCTTACGGATTTATCTGGCAGTTGGCGGGCGGTGATATAACGGGCGGAGAGGCGCACGGAGTCGATTACGGCTTCATCCAAAATGCGCACTTTATGGTGGTTTTGCAGCATACCGGCGATGGCGCGCATCATGTCGATGGCTTTATCTTCGCTGGGCTCTTCTACTTTTACCACTTGGAAGCGGCGGGTTAAGGCTGGGTCGCGCTCGAAGTATTTTTTATATTCCGCCCAGGTGGTGGCGGCTATGGTGCGCAATTCACCGCGGGCCAGCGCAGGCTTTAATAAATTGGCGGCATCGCCTTGGCCTTCTTTGCCACCGGCGCCAATGAGGGTGTGGGCTTCGTCGATAAACATAATAATCGGTTCAGCGCTGGCTTTAACTTCAGCTATTACGGATTTTAAGCGGTTTTCAAATTCACCTTTTACACTGGCACCGGCTTGTAATAGGCCTAAATCCAGGCTGCGCACGGTGACATTTTTTAATGGGTCCGGCACGTCGCCGGTGGCGATGCGCAGGGCAAAGCCTTCTACTACAGCGGTTTTACCTACGCCTGCCTCACCGGTAAGAATTGGGTTGTTTTGGCGGCGGCGGGTGAGGATATCGATAATCTGGCGGATTTCTTCATCGCGGCCTAATACCGCATCAATTTTGCCGTTTTTGGCCGCTTCGGTGAGGTTAACGGTGAATTTATCCAATGCGGGGGTTTTGCTGGGGGCGCCGGTTGCAGGGGCGCCGTCGTCGCTGCTGCTGGTATCGCCCTGTAGATTTTGTTTGGATTCACCGGTGGTGCCGATGATGGTGCGGGCGAAGGCGCGGATGGATTCGGGGGTGATTTTTTTCAATTCCGCCGATACGCCTTCAGCGGTGCGGCGCAGGCCTTCATCTAATAATAAAGCGGCTAATAAATGGCCTGAGGTGGCTATGCCGTGGCCGTATTCTACCGAGGCGAGCATCCAGGCGTTTTTGGCTAAATCCACAATGGTGGGGGAGAGGGCGGGGGCGCGGGTATTGCCGGATTTAATGCGGTCCAGCTCTTGGTTTAAATCCCGTGCGAGTTTACCTAGGTTCACTTCGTATTTAATTAAAATGGCTTGGATGTCGCTGTCGGTCATTTCAATTAATTTTAATAACCAGTGTTCTACCTCCACGTTGTAATGGGTGCGGTTCAAACACAGGCCTGCGGCACCTTCAAGGGCCTGGCGGCTGGGCTCATTGAGTTTGCCCACGAGGGCTTTTAGGTCGATGTTGATCATAGGAGTGATCCTTAGGTTGCAGTTAAATAAATTGGTGAAATCGCGGCTGAGTATGCACCCTCAGGTGCGCAAAATAAACTGGCTTGGGGCCTGCGCCCCGGCTTGCTTAAGGCCTGTGCTCATTACTCCTGTGGGTGTCCTGTACCCGTTGTTTATCCGGTTAATACCGCGCCCAGGCTAATCGAGCCTGCCTGCGGAAATAGCAATGTTTAGAGTCTCGCCATGGCGGTAACTGGCTAAGGGTTTGGTAGCAAGCCAGGTATCCCAGCCGACAATAGGCGGTTCTTTTTGGTTGAGTTGAATTTGGTAGGGCAGGTGTTTGCGGGCCACGCTAATTACGTATTCAAAATCCTGCTCCATACCGGCGTAGAGTTTGACCATCTCATGCAAATGGGCGAGGGCTTTGGTGCCGGGGGCGAATTGGTAAAATTCTTGTTTATTCAGCGGCCCCAGCACAATGCGCACCTTGCCCTGGGCAAACCAGGCTTTAGAGCCGATGAGGGCGGAGCGGCCCAAGCAGGCATTTTGGCCCTTGCGGTTGTGCATATCCGGCAGGCGCGAGCGCACGTCGTCGATTAAATCCTGCCATTGGCCGACAAATTCTTCCACCTGTACTGGCACACCAAAATAAGCGGCAATCATATTTTTAAGCCCGGTGGCGGTGCGCACGCGCTGGGTGAAAAAACCGGCGTAGCGCAAAAATAACAAGCTGTTTAAGCGGGTGTTTTTTTCCAGGTGAGGGGTGCTTAAACCGACTAACGAGAGCAAACAGTGGGTGATGCTGTCGTGTTCTTGTTTGCGGGCGGGGATTAAATGTTGGCGTTCATAATTGATGGGCAGGCGGTATTTAATACTGGCTTGGAAAAACAGCGAGGCGAGGCGGTGGTTAAAAATATCAAAAAATTGTTTGAGGGTGTTATCGCGCAGCTTTAAGCGCTCGAAAATTAATTCGCTGTAGTGAAAGGGTAAAACCCCTATGGCGCCGGTAAGGCCTAAAAAATTAATAACGACTAACCAGCGCACTTGGTTGCCGGAGAGTTTTTCCAGCTCTAGGCGGAAAATGTCGCCGCAGGGAATGCCGAGGCTTTGATGGCTGGAGAGGCGGG
>DAOQGS010000216.1:0-6161 GCA_035338675.1 Cellvibrionaceae bacterium | reverse complement strand
AGCTAGGGCGAGGCCGGTTTGATACCAGGCGCGGTCGTCCTCAAGGTCGCGCACCAGTTCACTGAGCAGTTGTACATCGTCCGCCGTAACGCCGGGGGTGCCCGCAGCCAGGTCGGCTCTGAGTTGATTGAGCTGGCTTTGCTGGGTATCGAGGTTGTTTTCGTAGTGTTTGAGTTGGCGCTTGGCGTCACTCAGTTGTTCCTTGGCGTCGAGCACGTTCTTTGCGGCTTTGGCGACTTCAACGGCTTGATGCTGCACCACAAAGCTGGCTTCGCCCTTACCTTCTTGGGTTTTGTGTTGTTCGCTTTGGGTGGCATCCACGCTGCTGAGGGCCAGGCTCTGGGTGCCGTGTAGGTCGATGATACCGGTGGAATTGAGGGTGCTGCCAGCTAGGTTAGTTTTCCCGCCGATGCTGGTGGCATCGAGGGTAATGTCACCGAAGGTGCTGACTTCAGTACCTTGTTGGCTGAGGGTGGTGCTTGAGTTGTCGGCGTTGAGGTAGGTGGCGCTGCCGAGTTTGATCTTGGCGCGGCCATCGTCGTTTTCAACGATTTTATGGGGTTCTTTTAGGGCCTTGAGAGTATCCGTGCCTTTGAGGCGCACATCTAGCGTGCTGTCTTTGTGGAACTTGGAGGCCTGCGCGGCGCCAAGGGTGAGGTTGCCGCTGTCGGTGGTGGCGGTGAAGTTGCCGTTTTCGTCTCGGCTGCCGGTTTGGATGCGGGTGCCAAGTATTTCCGTGCTACCGGCATCGACTTTGAGGTTGCCTTTAACGAGCAGCGCGCTGTCGGTTAAGCCGGTTTCACCGTCTTCGCTGTTCGTTTCGGTTTTGCGGTACAGGCTGCCACCGCTGAAGGCACCGGATTTGTTGTCCCAGGTCTGGGTTTGTGTGTGGGTTTCGCCTGGGGCTACTCGCAGATCGTCCACCGCCGACAGCGTCATGTCGCCGTTAACATTGGCCACCACCCCTTCAAGGGTGAGATTGTGGTCCGACAGCAGCTGAGTATCACCGGTAGAGGTGAGGGTTGTGGCGCTGCTGTGGTCTTCGCCTTCATTGCTACCTTTGGCTTTTTTGCTCAGCCCCAAGGTGCCGGAGCGGCGGGTTTCGCTGTAATCCAGGCTTTTGGTGGATTGGCCTGCCAAGGTAATGCCGTCAGCGGCATAGGCGGCGATGGTGCCTTGGGGTTTGTCGGCTGCTTTGTTTGAGGGTGTATCGGGGGCCTGAGCTGGGGCTTGAGCTAGGGCTTTGGGATCACCGGCGCTGAGCTTGGCCCCTTCAGTATTAATGCGCTGGCCGGTTTCCTTAAGAATTTCGCCGTTGCTACCCAGTTTCGTATTGAGCAGTAGATTGCCACCAGCGCTTAATTCTGTCGCTACGGCCGTTTCTTTGAGGCTTTCACTTTCGGTCGTTTTACTGCGGCCGAAGCTCTTTTTCTTTTTCTCATAGTCGTAGTCGTATTGAGAATCCACCGCGCCCAGGAGGTTGGTGTCGCGCTCGGCGTTGACGTGTATGTCCCCTTCTGCCCTGCCCTGCACCGCCACCATGGTGATGTCTCGACCCGCCGTGGCGTCAATCTTGCCCCCGGCATTGATGTCGGTAGTGACCTGTTTTACGTCGGTTTCAATGCTGTGCCAGTTTTTGCCCTGGCCTTCGGTGTGGGTGCTATCGGCAGCGCTGGTGAGGTTTACATCGCGACCACCACGAAGCGTGACATCTTTCCCGGTGTCAATTTTGGTGGCAGTAATACCAACATCCCGGCCTGCATCGATACTCAGTGAGCCACCGGTGGTGATGCGAGTGGCGGTGTTAGTGATGACCTCAGTGCTGGTGTGACCTCCACTGATCAGTGAGCGCTCAGTCACGGGTGTGATAGCTGCATCGCGGGCGGCGCTGATGGTGGCGTCCCCCTGGGTGCTGATGGCTTGGCCTTCAAGGTTGAAGTCGCGCCCGGCGGTGGCCGAGAGGTTGCCGCCTGTGTTGATGGAAGCCCCCTGCCCTGGTTTAAGCAAAATATCCCGCGCGGCGTCGAGATCAGCATTATTACTGGCGTTAATGCGGCCTTGGTTGATGAGATCCGCGCCGGTGCTTTTGGCATTTACGTCGGTACCGGCCAGTTCGCCTCGGTTGTTCAGTTCATTTTCGGCGGTAACGTCCAAGGTCTCGCGGGCGATCATCTGACCACTGTTATCGATGTCAAAGCCGCTCACCTGGGTTGTTTTGCCCAGCATCAAGCCTTTGTTATCGACACTTTGACTGTTAACAATTAAGCGATCCAGGCTGCCGATGGCACCAAAGTTTTGGCTTTTTTGACTGCTGACATCCACCAGGCTCAGGCCGCGAATATCACCTCGATTGAGCAGTTCTTCACTCACCACCCGCACCGATTGCCCGGCCATCACTGCGCCATTGGCCATTTGGTTGGGGTCAACGCCGGTGGCGTAATACACGGGTACCCAGACTTCTTGCTCGGCCAGTTCATGGCGCTCCAGCCAGACGATGTCTTGGGTTAATGCACGCACTTGCTCGGGTGTCAGGGCGGTGCCTACGGCTAATTGCAGGTCTTTTTGCGCTTCGAGGGCGTTATCCAATAGGTAGCGGTATTGGGCTTCGTCGGAATCAATGGCGAGGCCGGTGCGCGGGTCGGTTACAAAGCGCACACCTCGCGTGTTCATTACCGCTTGGCGCACCAGCTCGGTTTCATAAAAGCTGTCGCCTAGGCGGCGGCCAATCTGTTCTGGGTCATAGCCCAATTGGGTGAAAAAATAGTCGCTGCTGGTGGGTGGCGTGGCAGGTTTGTCAGTGGGCGGTTTTATTAGGTCGGCGGCCTGCACCACATAGGGGGAGCTGCCCTTAATATCCACCCGGTACAGATAGCCGTTGTTGGGTAGGACAAGGTTTTGTAAGGGGTTGTAAATACGCGCTTCTAGCTGTGCCACAGGAGTGGTCTGTGGGCGCTCAGGAGTGGTGACCTCGCTGGCTCCATCGCCAACTAGCCCCTGGGCGTTGGGATTCACAGGGGAGAGTGCCGTGCGCTCAGTCGAACCGACTGGGGCAACACTAGTGGCACTCAAGGGAATGCGGCTAAAGGGCGCGGCCTGACTGAAGCTCATCGTCGGTGCGTCACCTGGGGTGTGGCCTGTCCAGGCCGCTTGATAGGCGGCGGCACCTTCATTCGTGATCGATTGACTGTAGGTGGTGAGGCTGCCTCCGGCCAAAATCGAGCCGGTAAACAGGCTGGCCGCCTTCTCAACGGTTTCAGGGGAGACGGAAATACCGCTGCCATACGAGAAGGTGCCGATGATGGAAAACTTGGCCGTCTCGGTACCTGAAACTCCGGGGTCGGGTGTGATACTGGTGAAAACTTTCCGCTCATGGGTGGCTTCACCGGGTAGATATATATTGCCATTGAGCAGGCTGCCGCTGGGTTGAGCACTGGCGCCCTGTTGGCGATAGCCCAAATCAATGGTTATATCGCGAGCGGCTTGAATAGCACCGCCGATATTTTGGATGGCGCCTGGCGTACACGCGTCACCACTGCACGAGCCCTGAGTGGCCGTGAACTCATTTTGCGTCTGGATGCGCAGCGCCCCGCCAGAGTTAATACGCGGTTGTGTGATGGGGACTGCCGGTTGGTAGACGTATAGGTTGTGCTTGGTGTAGGGCAATTGATTGCCACTGCGCGCCAGTAGATTTACCAGTTCATTCACAGTGAGATCGAATTCACCGTTGCCAATGTCAGCATCGGGCTTGCCCGAACCGGTGGTGAACCAGACTTTGGCTGAGGTGGGTTCACTCTTGAGCCTCAGCTCGTTGGTGCGATTGGTGAGTTGGTTAAATGCCAGCTCAATATCACCGCTGCGGTAGGTTTGAATGCTGCCGGACGTATTGATCAGTTGTTTGCCAACGCTTAGCCTCCCGCCTGTGGTGGTTTTGCCACCCGCCAGGGTCAGTTTGCCCCCGGCCCAAATACTCGCCGTCGTAGCGGCTGAGCTGGTGTTAAACAGCTCCGGCGCCAGTGCGGTGAGATCGCCCGTGGCAAATAAGGTATCCGTGTTAGTGAGCGTGGCCGTGGCGCTTAGGTTAAGGGCTTTTTGGCTGGCGATAAGCCCGTTGTTAGCAATGCTATTGGCCTGTACCTGGGTGTCGCTAGCGCCTCGGATACGACCCTGGTTGGTAAGGGACTGAGTCAACTCAAGCGCGAGCGCACCCACTGCCGACACATCCGAGGTTTGGCTGTTGTTAAAAGATGCGGCTTTTAGGGTCAAATCCGAGCCACTGGCTAAGGAGCCTTGATTGGTGAAGGCGCCCTTTACATCCCACACAATCCCTCGCCCGGCATCCAGCTTCGCTTGATTGGCGAAGGTGAAATCACCCTCGCTGGTAAGCGTTAGGGTGCCCTCAGCCCACAAGGTGCCGCCTAGGGTACCGAGGTCGGCGGCGCTCAGCGTGAGATCATTCAAGCTGGACAGCTGGCCGCCCGTGTTGAGCAGGTGGGCCTTGCCAAGATCTAGGTTAGATTGAGTAAAGATGCCGCCTTGGTTCACCAGTTGGTCGAGCTGAAGGCTGGAGTCAACGGGCGCGAGGCTCGCGAGTGGCTTTGGGATGCCCGCTGTTTCGGCTTCGGTTATATCTAGTGCGCTTGATGAATCTGGCGCGACTAAGGCCAATTGCGCACCGCTCAAATTCTCAAGGCGCTTTCCCTGCAACTGTGCACTGCGGGCGCGGATGGTACTGGGGGCTTCGCCCACTTGGCCGGAGTTGAGTATTCGCTCGAAGCCCTGAATTACCAGGGTGCCGTCCGTTTGCATCAATGCAGCGGAGCTGGTGTTGGCGGCGTTGCGCCACTCCTTGAGCCCTTTAATTTCCAGCGTTTGCCCGGTGTGCTGCCAGCGGCCGCCGGTGTTATCCACCTGGGCAACCATCGCTGTGAATGACTGGGCTTGGCTGTAAATGAGCCCTTGCGTGTTGTTGATCTGACTGGTGCTGAGGGTCTGGCTGCCGTGGCTAAAGCTCTGCACAACCCCTTGGGTGTTATCAAACTCCCCAGCAGCCGAAATGCTCACGGTGGGAGTAAGGGCGCCTGGTATGTTCGAGGGCGTAAGGTCTATGGTGCCGCTGGTGTTATTAATTCCGGCCTGACTGGTGAGTTGGATTGTGCCGCCGGAGAGCAACGTGCCCTGGCGGTTATCCAGTGTGTTAGCCGTGGTGAGCGCTAATCCCATGTCGGCTTGTAGCCAGCCTTGAGCATTGAGAAACGAGACTTTATCCGCATCGCCGCCGCTTGCGGTCACGCTGATGGCGCCAGCGGCCAAAAGTTGGCCTTGGGTGTTATCCCAATGTGCCGCTGCAAATACCCCGCCTCCAGCAAGGCTGATTTTGCCGCCTTGGTTTAACCAGTCACCCTGTATCTGTGAATCCAAGCTGGTCGCCGCACGGTCAGAAAGGTTAATCACGCCTGCATTGGCGACAGATTGGGCCGTGAGATGAAGTGTTTGGCCGTCTATTTGCCCGGCATTTTCAAGGTGTTGCAGTTCAAACTGCAGGCCACCCGCCCCACCCACTGTGCCTGCACGGTTGGTAAAGGTGTCAGCTTTAAGCGTCCAATGGCCATTGCCGCTATGCCAAATACCCTGGGTATCGTCCTGGCTAGTGTTGATCAGCTGCCGCGCGGTAAAGGTGAAACCGTCGTCGCCCACCAGTAAGCGGCCCTGATCATTCAGCCAATCGCCGCTAAGTACAATGGACGAACCCACAGCGCCGTCGCCGCGAATACTGACTTTGCCCTGGGCATTGTTCCAGCCGGTTAGCTGCCAATCGGCACTGCCGAAGGTCTGCACCTTACCGGCGCTGTTATCCATCTGCTGGGCCTGAAGCCTGAATAACCCGCTGCCCAAATGTCCGATCTGGCCCTGGTTGTTCTGCCAGTTGGCGGTCGTGATATCGAGTTCATTTTGTCGGCTTAACAGGGTGCCCTGCCCATTCTGCGCATCGCCAGTAAGCGCTATCAGCGTTTTGCCCTGGGTGCTCTGGGCGTCGATGTAGCCGTTGCTGTTGTCCAGGCTGCCAGCGGTGAGGCTTAGGCTATCGCTAAGCACGCGACCCTGCTGGTTATCCAGTGCACCCGATACATTCAGGGTTAACTGAGTTGCGCTGGTAGCGGACG
>DAOQGS010000215.1:0-6177 GCA_035338675.1 Cellvibrionaceae bacterium | reverse complement strand
GCGGTCTTAGAGGATGTGCCCATTTTTTTAGCATCCATTCCGGTGACCGGTTTCTCCGAAAAATGAGTAACGCCCTTGTCGTCCACCCATTTGTAGTACTGCCCAGCCTGGCTAATACTGGCGGTTAAGGCCAGTGCGCCCACTAGAACGCGGGCAAACACCTGCAGCGCCACAGGTTTTCCCATCGAGCGGGTACTCCCCCCTGAGAGGGGGCGCGGGTAACGCAGGTCAAAAGCCGCCATAAATCGCCTCGTGTTATATAACCGTTTGCCTAAGTGTAGCCGCCCTTTAACTAAAACACCTTGTTGTAGCGCACAGGCTATGGGCTAGTGCAGTAGGAATCAGGCTAGCGCAACAGGGATAAAAATTCCGTGCGAGTGGCGCTGTTGCTGCGGAAATTGCCCAGCATGGCGGAGGTTTTCATCACCGAATTCTGTTTTTCGACCCCCCGCATCATCATACACAGATGCTTAGCTTCAATAATGACGCCTACGCCCACCGCGCCGGTGACCTGTTGAATGGTGGTGGCAATTTCATGGGTGAGCTGTTCTTGAATCTGTAAGCGGCGGGCAAACATATCCACAATCCGCGCCACTTTGGACAGGCCCAATACCTTACCTGCCGGGATATACCCCACGTGGGCTTTGCCGATAAATGGCAATAAATGATGCTCGCACATGGAGAAGAGCTCTATGTCTTTCACAATGATCATTTCGCTGGCATCGGAGGGAAATAAGGCGCCATTGACCACTTCTTCAAGGGACTGGCTGTAGCCTTTGGTGAGGGTGGCAAAGGCTTTGGCCGCCCGCAAGGGTGTGTCTTTAAGGCCTGGCCGGGTTATGTCCTCACCTACTTGAGTAATGATTTGGGCAAATAAATCTTGCATAACACACATCCAACACAGTGATCCGAAAATTAGGGCGGCTACCCTAAGCCAAACGCCGCCGCTTGAAAAGTCTTGCGATAGGTTCCAAGGGGTTTAACCTAAAAACCGCAGTTGAACTCTACTACGGCCGCCTAATGCTTGAATCTGCACGCTTTTTTGTCAAAATTTGACTCACCGTAGTGGTGACTACTGCTTTCGCCAAATTTTGACAAAAAAGCGCCCATATTCAGCGCCTTAGGCACCCTCGCTACGAGTTCAACCGTGGTTTTTAGGTTTAACCTAAAAACCACGGTTGAACTCCACTAGGACTGCCTAATGCTTGGATCTGCAGGTTTTTCGGTAAAAAAGGGGCTTACCCTAGGTGGTGCCGTGTTTTACCCAAAAGCGCACATGCTCCGCGCCTTAGGCACCCTCGTTACAAGTTCAACTGCAGTTTTTAGATTTAAAACAGCGCCCGTGCAGCTTAAGTGAAGCCGCCAGCAAGTTGAGCGCCCCGAATGATGTATTGGCCGCCTTGCCGTGACGCACCCTGTTAGCTTGGCTAAAAGAGCCGTGCCTGTGCCCAGGGTTTAGGTGCCAATCGTTGTGCTGATACCTCTTGCTGCGAATTAACTGTTGCTGCGAAATTTGCCAGGTACTTTTTTGCGCCTGTTATGTGATTAGCGCGCAGCACATAGTTGTCGAGTTAATAACAATAAACTCTCTGGGGGCTGGCAAAATGAACGAAATTTACCTACGCTTCTAAGGACGTAGGTTTTTATAGTTTATACACCCTAAAAATACCACCTTAGCTAATCTGCGGAAGGCTTACACAAGCTACCATTGGGAGGAATTATGAAGTTGCAGCAGTTGCGTTATATCTGGGAAGTGGCGCATCACGACCTTAATGTATCGGCTACAGCGCAAAGTCTCTACACATCACAACCGGGTATTAGTAAACAAATTCGGTTGTTGGAAGATGAATTGGGCGTAGAAATATTTTCCCGCAGCGGTAAACACTTAACGCGTATTACCCCAGCCGGGCAGGCGATCCTGCGCACCGCAGGGGAAATACTGCGCAAGGTGGAGAGCATTAAGCAGGTAGCGCAAGAGTTCAGCAACGAGCGCAAGGGCAGCTTGTCGCTGGCCACTACCCACACCCAAGCCCGTTACGCGCTGCCTAAAGTAATTTCCACTTTTATTGAGCGCTACCCCGAGGTCAGCCTGCATATGCACGAGGGCACGCCGATTCAGATTTCTGAAATGGCCGCCGAAGGCAGTGTGGATTTTGCTATAGCTACCGAGGCGATGGAATTATTTAGCGACCTCATCATGCTGCCCTGCTACACCTGGAACCGCTGTTTATTGGTGCCGAAAAATCACCCCTTGTGCCAGGTGAGCAAAATCACTTTAGAAGACCTAGCCAAACATCCATTAGTCACCTACGTATTCGGCTTTACCGGCCGCTCTCGCTTGGATGAAGCTTTTATGGAGCACGGCCTGGCGCCAAAAGTAGTGTTTACCGCCTCAGATGCGGACGTGATTAAAACCTATGTGCGCTTAGGCTTGGGCGTGGGCATAGTGGCTAAAATGGCCTATGAACCTGAAACCGATACGGATTTAGTCGCCATAGACGCCAGCCACTTGTTCCGCCCCAGCACAACGCGGATCGGTTTTAGACGGGGGACGTTTATTCGCGGCTTTATGTTCGAGTTTATTGAATTATTCGCCCCGCATTTAACTAAGGATGTGGTTAACGAGGCGTTTAATCGTCATTCCAAAATTGAAATTGACGAATTGTTTGTGAATGTGAAGTTGCCGCATTATTAATCGAAGTTGGTAACGTACAGAACACGCAAAACCCCTGCCGCTGCGCTGAGTTATTGGCGTAGCGGCAGGGGTTTTTAGTATTTGCTGGTGATTTTTTTAGTAATGGGTTCTGGTGCTTAGGACACGTGTACCATATAACTTCAAGATACCCAGTATTGTTTAATGTGCCCACTCCTTGGGCCTTGCCTCCATGCTCTACTATCAGCTATTTATCCAGGTAAATACTCTCACCGGTAACTAAATCCTGCAGAGCTAATACACCCGTGGCTTGGTCGGTAATAAATAGCCGCTGCTGCTCAGTGTCTATCGCCATGCCGCTAACTTGATTGATGGGATTTGGGCCTGTGGCATTAATACTGTAGCGAAGACTGCGCTTGCCGTCAGGTTGAATGGACAACAAAGTCTTGCGAGCGGAATCCAGAGTAATTAATTCATTATCAAGCCAGAAAAGTTTTTTAGGGATCAGAAGCAGTGTTGAATTGTCTTTTAAATTATTCGTAACCGCGGAAATAACTTTTGTGGTTGGGTCAATAGTGTTGATGCTGGCGTTAGATAGTTGAGAATACACAACTTGTCCGCTCGCGGCGTTAACTGCCAATGCGCCTTTGGGCGATTCCTTCGATTTTAGTGCTGCGTATTCCGAGCGCGTGCCCGTGGTTAGGTCAACTTGGGTAATAATATTTTCTTCATAATAATTACTAGAATCCTGCCTTAACGCAGTCTCAAATAAATAGGCTTTGTTATGGGCGTCCAGTGCTAAGGCCGTTGTTGGGACGGTAAAACTGGTTGCGGCAAGCGAGGTTCCCTTAGATAAAACGCTGGTTGCGCCAGTTGCTAAATCGCAGCTATCAACCCGCGAGCTGTTAAATATTTGGTTGTCGGAAATATACTGTGCATTCACCAAAGAAATTAACCGCTGGTTAGTTTCGTCCAAAGCGCTATCCACCGGTTGATATACAATAGAGGTTTGGTCGATGCTGCCGAAGCTGCAAAAAATTGAGGGTGTGCCGGTCGCTAAGTTGTAGGCGAGTACATTGCCGTCACTGCGGTCATTTAATAGTAAACGCTGATGGCGTTTGTCCCACAGCAGTGCATTGGACGAAAGGTAATTTATGGCGGTGTTTTCTCTGGCAACACCGTTACTTGCAACTGGCGTGCGCTGGAAATTATTCAGCGTATTGATTTTGTAGACGGTATCGAGTGAATAATCAATCGCATATAGTTGTTTGCCAGTGGAATCGTAATTGAGTGTGATCAATGTGCGCAGATTAAATTTATTGTCGGCGGCTTTGTTGCCAAACCACTCGGCGCGCTCGCCACTGGTGAGGTTGATTTTTAATATGCGCTCTGAGTTGGCATCCGTATCCGGGGCGCGGTCAATATAGTAGACGAAGCCTGCATCAACAAAAAAGTCCGCGTTTTGTGTGATTTTGAACGCATAGGTATTGTCGGCGTGGACATTTTTGCCAGAAATAATAGTGCGCGCACCTGTAGATGTGTCAACAGCCATAAGGCCATAAATGGATTCGTTATTGCCAAGGGTATTTGTTTGTTCGCCAAATTGGAAATCGGTAATTAGCCGATTATTGTCGCGGTCAAAACGAATGCGGCGGCTGCCGACGAACACGTCGTTTTTATTATTCTGGTTTTCGCTGACCAAAGTAAAACTCGGAGCATCCGAATCCAGTGGGTACTTTAATATGGCGTAATCAAAATTCAATTGGCCTTGATTGTTGCTGATAAAACCTGATTTGGGATCCAGCACGTAAAGGCTTCGCGATGCCGGATCAATCGTCATCGATACCGGAGCACGCAGTGAAAGTGAGGGTTTGGAGATGTCGGGTAAACTATCTCCCACTGCAAATTGAGAGCGCTCGCCGGTTTTTGCATTGATGCTGATAATACGTCCTACGTAATAATCACTGAACCCTGTCACGCTTATGACACTTAAGTCGGTCACCAGCAACCGATCTTTGCCTGGGTCATAAATCATGGCGGTAGGGCCGGAAAATCCATTGGCTTCACCGCTTTTGGACATGGTTAACACCCTGCGGCTACCGGTGGAAAGATCGACGGCAAAAATAGCTTTTACGTAGCTGTCGTAAATAAACAACACATTGCCTGAGGCGTCCAGAGCTGACAGCTCGGGCGCGAACATAGGCAGTTGTTTGGTGATACGCAGGACTTGTTCAGTGGTCTGCCCCAGCGTGTCCTCGGCCTTGAGGGTTAAAACATTTTCACCGTCCTTAAGGCCGCTCAGCTTAAGTTGCCAATCTGCCCATTGATTGCTTGTGGTGACGGCTAGATCGTTGATAGTCAGAGTCTTAATCCCTGTTTGATCACTCGCTTTACCCCGCAGAGTTACGCTATCAGCCGTGGTGAAGTTGTTTACCCCCGGGAAAATAACATTAACACTCGGCCCCTGAGTATCAGGCCCCGCCACACCGCTGGATGAACTGCTGGAAGAACTTGACGAGCTGGAACTGGATGAGGAGCTGGAACTTGAGCTGCTCGATACCGCCGGGGCTGAGTTTTTATTTTTGTTCCCGCCGCAGCCTGTGAGCGAGAGGCTGATCAGTACTGATAGTAGGAAAGAAGTGCGGGAGGTTAAAAACATAGAATGATCATCAGGTAAGTGAAATAAAAAAGCGGCGCATTGTAGAAGGTTGGCCCTGTGATGGCCAATCTATTGTGAACCGCCCGCCAATTCCCCATGCCCGCTGTGTTGCGCGCGGGCGGGGTGCGAGGGGGCTGCCGGTTAGTACAGGGGGGCTAGGTCATTATCCGCAGCCTGTTGCGATTTGGTTTTCTCCCGCCAGCTGAGCAGGGCATCCAGTAATAGCTGGCCCTGCCAGGCGCGGCTGTTGGAGCTGTAGATTGCCCCATCCAGAGTCTTAAGTGCCTCCGCGAGTGTCGGGTCGTTGGCCCATTGGGCGATTTCGGTAAGGTTGGTGAAGGGCTGGGCCGCTTCCCGTTGGAACCACAGCAGCAAGGCCTCTCGGGCGGATTTAGGGTTTTGTTGTTGCAGCGCCTGGGTGACTTGGGACCAGAGCTCTTTGGTGGTGACTTTGCGCTCGGCAGGTGCTTTGGCCCCCCTTATCTGCGCCCGGGCCGATAGCCACAGGCCGATAAATATTAGGTTGGATAGCGCTAGTCCGCCGCTGAGGGCATAGAGCCAGGCGGGCGCAACGGGTTTTGCCGCTGTGGCTGGCTCCAGCTGAGGAATTGCCGGGTTGGGCAGGCTCGGCAGGTTGGCGCTGGGTTGGCTTGCAGCCGAAATCAGCAGTGGCTGGGCGGGCAGGCTCGCCACCCGCAGTTGGTCGGCCTGGGTGTCCCACCAGGTGATTTCAACGGCGGGCACTTCTAAGGTGCCGCTTTGATTGGGTACCACCGAGAGGCTGTCGATACGGGGAGAGGAGAGGCCATTGGGGGCGGGTTGAGTGTCCAGCTGGGGGTTATCCGGGGAGATTTTTAACCCGCTG
>DAOQGS010000214.1:0-6215 GCA_035338675.1 Cellvibrionaceae bacterium | reverse complement strand
GGGTTTTGCAAGCCTCAGTGGCGGTGGCCGATATGTTTATGGATGGCGGGCTTGTGGTGTATACCCAAAGCCGCTTGCCGCAAAGTAATGAGAAATTTTTTGCCCAACCCAAAGACCTAACCAACGCCCTACCCTTGGTGGTTTTAATTAATGAAGGCTCGGCCTCAGCATCCGAAATAGTTGCAGGCGCCCTGCAAGATTCTAAACGGGCATTAATTTTAGGCACCCGCAGTTTCGGCAAAGGCTCGGTGCAAACCGTGGTACCGCTCACCGATGAAAAAGCCATGAAACTCACTACCGCCCTGTATTTTACCCCCAACGGCCGCTCCATTCAGGCCCAGGGTATTGAGCCGGATATTCGCGTGGAGCGCGCCAGTATTACCCGCGCCGAAAACGAAAACCTCAGTGTGAGCGAGGCCGAATTAAGCGGCCACTTAGCCAACGGCACCGGCGGCAAAGAAATAAAAGCCCAAGAGCGACAAAAAGAGCGCGATAAAGCCGCCAATAATTTACAAACTAAAGATAATCAGCTGTTTGAAGCGCTTAATCTTCTAAAAGCTATTAATCTTTTATCCGCCCCCAAAAGCTGACCTATTTACAACCGGCGGCCGAGCACCTGGATATAGGCCGGGTGTTCATCCACCGTATTGTGTCCCACCTTACCCAAGCGGGTTAATTGTGGCTGAGTGCGAATAAAAGCTTTCTGCAAGGCAAGCGTGTGCGAAGTGGGAATAATTTCATCTTCTTCAGCGAGCAGAATGTGCACTGGGGCTGTCACATGGCGCGCATATTCAGCGGACGGAAAGGGATTTTTTAGTAGCAATCCCGTCGGCAGCCAGGGGAATTTATCGCTGACTAAATTCGCCATGCTATCAAAGGGTGTCACTAGAACTAATTGCTTTACCGGCACCTGGGAGGCCAGATAAGTGGCAAGGCTGGTGCCCAAACTGCGGCCGACAATAATAAATTCACGGGTTTTTGCTTGCCGTAAGCGATATAAGGCCAGCGCATCGGCATATAAATGGGCTTGGCTTGGCGTGCCTTCACTTAAACCGTAACCGCGATAAATCATTGAAAGAATATTGCACTGACTAAAAGCCCGCTCTAAATCCCTTTGGCTTGCATCTACCGCCTCTGCGTTGCCACCGAAATACAGCACATCACAAGGGGCCCGTTTATCGCGAATCAATACATAGGTTTTACCCTGCTCAGTAGGCAGCACAAGACGTTGGCCACTAGCTGACAAAGAAACCAAATGGGAAGGAAAAATAAGCGCATCTTGCGCAAAATAGAGCCCGGCACAAATACCGAAATAAGAAAGTGCACTCAGCACTATTAATCGCACAATAAGACGCATGGAGAATTTATTATCAACAGGTTATGACGCGCCATCTGCTGTAAGTAGTTATATTCAACCTAAAAACCGCAGTTGAACTCGTAGCGAGGGTGCCTAAGGCGCTGAATATGGGCGCTTTTTTGTCAAAATTTGGCGAAAGCAGTAGTCACCACTACGGTGAGTCAAATTTTGACAAAAAAGCGTGCAGATTCAAGCATTAGGCGGCCGTAGTAGAGTTCAACTGCGGTTTTTAGGTTCAACTGCGTATCCTTGTTGCAGCCTGTATAACTCATTTTAGGTGAACAAAAACTCCAACTGACTTACCCGCGCCAATTGCACCAAAAATTCAGGTACATTTTGGCTGCGAAGGGATTTACCTGCAGCCTGGGCCTGTCGCGTCCACTGCAACACCATGGCGAGGGCGGCGCTATTGGCGTAGGCCACCTGCGCCCAATCCACAATCAATTCTTGAGGATCAGCGCTGGACACAAATTGCTGCCCCTGCTGCAAAAGACTGACAACACTCGTATGATCAATCAACCCGCTTAAACTCAGGGTATTATCGACGCATTGCAATTGGGCACTACTCAAGGGGAACCCTCAGCTGCCGTTTGGGGCGTCACCTGCCAATTATTAATAACGGCAGTTAAATCACCGTGGTATTTATCAGCCGCCTGAGCAAACTGCGTGCGGTAGGTCTGGCCAAGATTAATGCCTTCCACAATCACATTTTGTAACTTCCACTCGCCCGCTTTGTTTTTGCGCATACTGTACTGCACAACAAACGGTTTGTTATTGCCGGTTTTAATATTCTGCATCACCGCCACCTGACCCGAGTTGGTGTCATCACCTTTACGCGGCGGCAGGGTTTCAATTTTATCGCCAGTAAATTTAAACAAATATTTAGCGTAGGTATCCACCAAACCCTGTTTAAACATATCGCTAAAGCGCTGCACATTGGCTTTAAAAGCTTGTTTTTCCGCATCCGTTTTTAAGCTGTTGTATCTGGCTTCGCTGGCATAAGTACCCATTACCGAGCGGGCAAAATAGTCAAAATCCACCACCGGATCCATAATCGCGAGCACCTGTGCATTATAGCGGCTAGGGTCTTTTTCATAATCGGCGCTCACCTGGCGCACATAATCTAATACTGCCTGAGACGTTTGTTGTACCAACTGATACGGATCGCCTTTCACATTGACCGTTGCCGCTGTGCCAGGTGTCGGGGCTGTTGCTGTGTCAGCCCATACCCATGGGGATAACTGGCAACTGACCGATAACAACAACACACATATAAACTTTTGCATAATTAGTCCTTCTTGCTGGCAAGACTGGTTAATAATTTACCGATAAGTTCTTCAAGCACTAGGGCCGACTGGGTGTCGGTAATTTCACCGCCATCGGCCAATATTTCCGGTGCACCACCATTGGCAATAGCTATATATTTTTCCCCTAAAATACCCGCCGTTTGAATCGAGGCGATACTGTCTTGGGTTAAAAAATTCACATCGCGATTAATAACCATTTCAACTTTTGCCCGATTATCAAGCGGATCTAAAGCTATATGAGCAACGCGCCCTACCACAACTCCCGCCACCGACACCTTAGCACGCTCGGATAAACCGGATGCATTGCTAAACCGGGCAAATAGTGTGTAGGTTTTTTGTTGCTGAGTGGAAAGATTTAAGCCACTCACCTGCAGCGCTAAAAATGCCAACGCACAAAAACCCGCTAACACAAAAGCGCCGACTGAAATTTCCAGTTTTGCAGAACGCATTTAACCAACTCCGAACATGACTGCTGTTAATAAAAAATCCAAGCCTAAAACAGCTAAGGAGGAATAGACCACTGTGCGAGTGGTGGCAGCACTGATGCCTTCGGAAGTTGGCGTGGCGTCAAAACCCTGAAAAACCGCAATCCAACTAATAACTGCACCAAATACCAAAGACTTGATAACACCGTTTAATACATCATTGGTAAAATCAACGCTCTGCTGCATGTTGCTCCAAAACGAACCGGCATCCACATGCAACCAGTTTACGCCCACTAATACAGCGCCAAAAATAGCCACACTATTAAATAGCTGCGCCAATATCGGCATAGAAATCATTCCCGCCCACAGGCGCGGCCTGACAATACGGCCGATGGGATCCACGCCAATCATCGCCATGGAGGCGAGTTGCTCTGTGGTTTTCATCAGGCCAATTTCCGCTGTTAGGGCAGAGCCTGCGCGACCAGCAAACAATAGAGCGGCCACCACCGGCCCTAATTCCCGCAGCAGGGACAGCGACACCAATTGCCCGAGGGCTTGATCAGCACCAAAACGCACTAACACGGTATAACCTTGCAGGGCTAGCACCATGCCGATAAATAATCCAGACACCAAAATAATAATTAACGAATAAACGCCGACAAAATAAATTTGGCGAATTAATAAGGCCGGGGCGTTGCGCCAATCTGGCCGAGCAAAAACCGCCCGAAACCACAGGATAGAGGCTCGCCCCAGCACCTCTAAGTTGGTTAGGGTTGCCGCCCCCAGGCGCTGAACCGCAGTTAAAACACTCACCTTGGCACCTGTATTAAACCTAAATCCGCACGGTAATCCGCTGCCGGATAATGAAATGGCACAGGCCCATCGGCAAGGCCGTGAATAAATTGTTTTACCTGCGGATCCTGCGTATTCAGTACAGACTCCGGTGTACCCTCACCGATGACCTTACCGCCTGCAACCACGTAAATATAATCGGCGATGCTAGCGGTTTCATTGACGTCGTGGGAAACAATAATGCTGGTAATCCCCAATGTCTCCCGCAGAACGCGAATTAATTTAACCAACATGCCCATGGAAATAGGGTCTTGACCTACAAAAGGCTCATCGTACATGACCAATTCTGGGTCGAGTGCAATGGCGCGAGCCAGAGCGGCCCTGCGCGCCATACCGCCGGATAATTCATTGGGCATTTGCCGGTAAGCACCGCGCAAACCCACCGCTTCGAGTTTCATCAGGACAATATCGCGAATAATATTTTCCGGTAATTGGGTGTGCACCCGCAGGGGAAAGGCGACATTTTCGTACAGAGATAAATCGGTAAATAAGGCGCCGCTTTGAAATAACATGCCGATTTTGCGCCGCACTTTGAATAAATCATTGCGGCTTAGGGCCGGGATATTCTGCCCTTCAAGGATGATATCGCCAGCATCCGGGGCAAGCTGGCCGCCAATTAGCCGTAAAAGTGTGGTTTTGCCGGTGCCTGAGGGGCCCATAACTGCGGTAATCTTGCCCCGGGCTATGGACATATTCAAACCATCAAATATTGCCCGGTCGCCGCGAAAAAAAGATAAATTGCGAATGGTGATGAAATCGGGTGAGGAGCCGGGCATAAGGACGCTAAGCGCAATGAAGAGGGGGCTTAGTATACTCTCTGGCAAGATGGTTCAACCAGAGGAGCAACCAACAAGTGCTGGAATTTAGGCTGATTTAGCCGGAATTTCTCATCAAGCTGGCATATCCACCCACGCCAACCGCGCAATCGGCCGGGATTACTCCTTATTGCAGCAAAGCCAGGAGGTTGTGGCCCGAGGAAATCATACGCTAAACACAGGCCACAGCAACGGAGCCAAGCTATACTTAAGCGCCAAGCCTACTATTAACCAATTTGATAGTCAGTCTATTGGATGGATGCCCGGTTTAAACCTAGGGAGCCTCTGAAAAATTACCTTACTCGCTCTGGCGTCGTTGAATTTGCCAAAAAAATGCTCATTTACTGTGTGTAAACTGCGCTTTTTTTGGCAAATTCGCCTAGCCAGCGCTTCGCCGCCCACATTTTTCAGAGGTTCCCTAGGCCTGCAACATTTTGCATTGAATGGCATTTGGCATTGAAGCGCATTAGCACAAAACTATTTAGGCCGCCTGGCTGACATTAGCCTAGCGTGTAAATCGAGTATTAGCGTATTTTATCTTCCTCAAATCTGCTGCATGAGTTCCACAATGGTTTTCCCTGGTACTACCACAACAAAATACCAAAAACCTCCAGCACCCGAGCCAGCTTTTTGTTGGGCAATAAATCTTTTACAACTGACAGCCATTAATTCCAGCCTGATTAAGTCCCAAGACAGACTGCGCTATTTATCGACAAATATTGTTTGCACGTTCAAATGGCATTTGCTTTTTAAGTTTTCCGCTTTTACCAAGCGGTACAAAAACCATCTCGGCGCCACCATAAAACTTATTACGCTTCTAGTCAGCATCCCCCAGTTAACAGGCTGCCATCGCCAATCCGCCAGCGAATTTCCCGCCATTAATTTTGCCACCTGTACGCCGCCCAAGGGCCATAATCCAATCCCCGAAAGTGGCTGTGCATTTATCAGCGTGCCGGAGAACCCCGCCAATCCAAATGGCGCTACTATCGACGTGCATTTTTTACGTATAAAAGCCGTTAATGCCCGCCCCCAGGCCGATCCTTTGATATTAATTCAGGGTGGGCCAGGCGGCTCGTCACAAATTATGGCCTATTCTCTGTATCGTTATTTTGCCTCCGTGCGGCAAAACCGCGATTTATTATTTGTCGATTTGCGCGGCACCGGTGAGTCAAACCCGCTCAATTGCGAAGGCCTTGAAACCATTACCTCAAGGCTTAGCGATAAGGACGCGTTGCAAACCTACCGCGCACTGATGCAGACCTGCGCACAAAAATATGCCGAGCGGGCGCCTTTTTATTCCACCGAATTGGCTGCCGCCGATCTTGAAATTCTGCGCAGGCGTTTAGGCTATCAACAATTTAATCTGTGGGGCGCCTCCTATGGCACCCGCGTCGCTTTAAAATACGCCGTTAATTACCCGGACTTTGCGCGCAGTTTGGTGCTCGATGGCCTTGCGCCC